>NZ_JASDCD010000026.1:0-53198 GCF_030408095.1 Pseudoalteromonas sp. APC 3893 | reverse complement strand
TTTTGGTTGATATCAGAACGTGTTTCTTCAATAACAGTAAGGTGGTCTAAGATGCTCAAAATTAAATGCTATAAGTGAATTTTCTCTATTAGATCATATTTTTATTTAAAGTGCGATCCCGCCCTGGCAAGACGTCGGGGACGAGCAACAATAATTAGCCATCAAACACCTGCATTTTCACCATCGGGATTATATGAAGAATTACTGGATATTCATACCTTAGTACATGAGTATGAATTATTATCTACAGGGCAAGTAAAAAATGAAGTACAGAAAAAGCTTCGTGATCAAGCTAAAAATATGTCGTTGGATATCGAATTAGGCTTCAGCGATTCGCAGATCAATGCTGACTTTCCTTTATTTTATAATGCATTACATGATCACTTGCACAAGTTAGCTGCAACCATAACTCCACTAGGTTTACATTCATTTGGTCATAGTGCTAAAACTGAATATCTACTGTTAACAGTATTACAGCAGCTAGGACCAGAGTTCTTGTTGCTAACAGGAGATGATCCTCAAGAGTCCTTTGCGACGGGTATTGAAGATATTAAACAAACTAATGCAATGAAGTTATTGCGTAGTGCTTTAATAGATGGTCATTTTCCTGAGGATAATAAACCGCTAAAAGCGAGTCTTATGACGGCGCAAAAAAACTATAATTACCTTATTTCTAACCAAGAAATACCTGCGTTGCTAAAAGCGCTTAGTGGTAAGTTTATTGCGGCAGGTTTAGGTGGTGATCCAGTGCGTATGCCAGAAACCACTAATGGCACTAATCTTTATGGTTTTGACCCTTTGAAAATTCCTACTTCGTCAGCGTATAAAGCGAGTGAACGGGCTTTTTCGCAGTTAATTGAAAATTATCAAGTAGAGCATAATGAGTACCCCAAAAAACTAGCATTTTCATTATGGTCAGGGGAAACCCAACGTCATTTGGGGATTGTTGAAGGACAGGTTTTAAGAGCATTAGGCTTACAGCCAATATGGGGAAGAAACGGTCGTGTAACTGATTTTAAAATTATTGCACAGGAGCAACTTTCTCATCCTCGAATTGATGTTGTGGTACAGGTAACGAGCGTTTATCGAGATCAATTCGATGGTTTTATGAGCTTACTTGCGAATGCGATTGCAAAATTAGCTGAACTTGATGACGGTAATCTCATTGCAAAGAATACCCTTGCAACTCGTCTAGATTTAATGAAAAAGGGAATTACCCAAGAAGATGCTACAGACTTAGCCGAGCTTAGGATTTTTAGTAATCAGCCTGGAGATTATGGCACGGGCGTGACCAGTCTGACCTTAGACTCTACTTCATGGGAGGGTGACGGTGCATTAGCTGAACAATACCTCGCCCGCTTACAGTATGGTTATGGTCGTAAAGGTTGGGGAGTAAGTGTTGGGCAAGGCGTTAACTTATTTGGCCACCAATTAAAAGGTGTTGATGCAGCTATAATGTCTCGTTCGAGTAATTTACATGGCATGTTATCGACAGATCATCCGTTTGAATTTTTAGGTGGAATGGCTGCGGCTGTTAGAGCGATAAATGGTAAGTCACCCAAATTATATGTCAGTGATTTGCGTCAACCAACCGGGCAAGTTGTAAGTGCTGCTGATTTTATTAGTGAAGAAATGCGGGCTCGATATTTAAATCCAAACTGGGTTAAAGGAATGCAAGGTGAGGGGTACGCAGGCGCATTAGAAATTCTAGACACTGTAAACAATGTATTTGGTTGGCAAGCAACGGCGCCTGATGTAATTCGAAACGATCAATGGGAAGCGATCAGCGAAGTTTATATTGAAGATAAATATGAGTTAGGGGTTAACGAATGGTTTGATAAGCAACAGCCGGTTGCTCAAATGCAAATTATTGAACGTATGGCTGAAGCTATACGAAAAGATTACTGGCAAGCGAGTGAAAAAGCCAAAGCGGCTCTTGCTGTGCGGTACATGCAGTTGCAGCAAGAAAATCCTCAACATCAGGCAGCTGTCAAAACAGCTGACTTTTTATCTGAGTTAGTGTCAGGTTATGGACCGAACGCAGGCCAAGCTGGCGGCAGCCAAAATATAGTAGGCCAAACTTTGCAAAAAGTATCTGAACAAACAAGTCAAACACCTCCAGACTATATCCGTTTGCTAATTGCTTTAGCCATGCTTGGGTTGGTTATTGGTGGAGCGATACATCAACATAGAATAAATAACAATCGAATGAAAGGTATGTTAAATGAACGAATTTGAAAGTGTAATATATGACTTAACCCATTTTTTCTTGTTACCGATAATGGCGATAATATTACTATCGCTAGGGTACTCATTACTGATACTGGGTAGCTTTATAATGGAATATACACAGAGAAAACGTAACGTATATACCTCGGAGCTTGCTAATTATAGCCGTAATAATGCTGATCTCACGAGTGAAGATTTAGAACTATGGATACTCAAAAGGCTTGAGAAGTTACGCATAGTGACAAGAACATTACCTATGCTGGGGTTAGTTGCTACGATGATTTCAATCGGGCCAGCATTATTGGCATTAGGGGATGGGCTGGTTAACGAAGTGTCGAGTAATATGGTTGTGGCATTTTCAGCAGTAATACTGTCGTTAATTGCTGCCAGTATAACATTTGGTGTATTAACTGTTAAACGCAGGTTTTTACTCGAAGAGTTACGAGATTTTGAGCGAGCATCTCAACAGCAGGAGGAGTTACATGCGCTTTCTTGATAGTGACGAAGCAGATGACCCAATACTATCAGTCGTTAATTTAGTTGACTTATTCTTAGTGATAATTGGTATTTTACTGGTTGTGATAGCTACAAACCCATTAAGCCCTTTTGTTGACAAAGATGTTGTGGTTATTGAGAACCCTGGAAAAGCGGATATGAAAATTACCGTTAAACAAGGTGAAAAACTAACACGTTATGAATCTAATGGTGAGATTGGTGAAGGGCAAGGTACAAAAGCAGGAGAAACTTATCAAATGGAAGATGGTAGTCTTATTTATGTACCTAGCACTGAGCTAGCTAATTGATATATTGATTTTAGAACAATCACAGGCAAGATAAAGGTGCTAGGGTTAGCCCGAAGTTCGCTGCACGTTGCTCGAAGCATTTTTTCCATATTTTTTGTGGAAACAAACTTTAGCCGTGATGCTGTTGTAGGTTATGTGTTAAAGCAAATCGGCGCTAAAGCGCTCTCTTACAAAATAAAAGCGCTAAATTCTAGGATTATACGTAGCTCGAAACCCATGACTTTTGTCTTCTCATTTACCCTCATTGTCTTCTCTTTGTGCAAAAAAATAATTAAGTGATTTATTCACAAAGAGGTAAAGAGGCGCTGCGCTGATGAGGAAATGATGAATAGGTGGTAAGTGCTAAGATTGTTCCGCAGCTCGTCGCCCACCGCACGAAGCCATAACTTTTCTTCTCTGTGTAGCGAAGCGCCTCGCTGATCTCGGTGGTGAATTTGGCTTTAAAACAATCACAGCTAAAGGCGTTAAGCCTGTCGCTTGATGCCATAAAGTCCATGTATATTATTGTTTAATATTATAATCACTGTTACCTTGCGGGTGTTAAATTTACTACATAACAAGAGATTTCATGGCTTTTTTTAGTGAGAATAAATACACACTTTTTGGTGTGGCTGCAATCATACTGTGGAGTTGTATTGTTGCTTTGATCCGAGATGTTTCAGAGTTGTTTGGCCCTATTGGTGGCGCTGCGATGATGTATACAATTAGTGCACTATTTTTAACTTTAGTAATGGGGTTGCCGAAACTCAGCGATTTTCCTAACCGTTATTTAATAATTGGTGGTTCGCTATTTGTTTTATATGAAATTTGTTTAGCTTTATCTTTAGGTATGTCTACTAATCGTCATCAAGCAATGGAAATGGCTGTAATTAACTATCTCTGGCCTGCAATTACTATATTACTTAGCGTTATGTTGAGTAAGAAAAAAGTAAATCGATTGGTTTACCCTAGCGTGGCGATCGCTTTTATGGGAGTTGCTTGGTGTATTGCAGGAGACAGCGGCTTGTCTCTTAGTGTATTAGCGACAAATATGACGGAGAACCCGGCGACTTATTTTATGGCTTTTTCAGCTGCGTTTATTTGGGCTATTTATTGCCTAACTACCAAGCAGTTGAGTAATGGTAAAAATGCAATTACGTTGTTCTTTATAGCTACAGCCGTCGCTTTATGGGTTAAATATGCCCTAAGTGGTGAGACGGGCTTTGAGTTTTCAGTTAGTTCTACTTTTACATTATTACTTGCTGGTATTGTGATGGGGGCCGGTTATGCATTATGGAATCAAGCTATTATGGGCGGGAATTTGATTTTATTAGGAACGTTGTCGTATTTCATTCCGGTGTTTTCTGCAATTTTTTCATCATTTTATTTGGCAATCACGTTGCCAGTGTCGTTTTGGCAGGGGGTCGCATTGGTCACGTTTGGTTCGTTAATGTGTTATTTAGTGACAAAAGATAAACCAAAAACACGTAGTAAAAAGTACTCTGGCGCTGGCTGAAAAATAAGCTAGGCTTGGAAAGGGAGCTAGATTGATGTGAGCTTAGAGACAATGAGTTCGTTGTGAGATCTGAACACATTTAATTAATCATTCGATTTGATGTTTATTAGATCATTATTTTACTAACTAAGACGAGGCGTTGATTGGCCAATTTAACATGTGAAGAAATAAAAGCATTTGTGCCAGCAAAAGACTTTGTGCTCAGTTGTGAGTTTTATACTGATATGGGTTTTGAGCTAGCCTGGCAAAGTGCTGATATGGCTTACTTTTATCATGGTGATTGTAGTTTTTTATTACAAAACTTTTATAACAAAACACACGCTGATAATTTTATGATGCACCTTTTAGTTGAAGATGTGACTGCTTGGCATCAACATTTAACCGTGCAGGGGTTGGCAGATAAATACCAAGTAGAACTGAGTGAGCCCTGCGTACAGCCTTGGAATATGACCGATTTTGTAATTTATGACCCATCGGGAGTATTGTGGCGAATTGGGCAAAATAGTGAATCAGTATGATTTAGCACAGCAAGTTAGTAAATGTGTGATCTGTGAGCCACATTTACCTTTAGGAGCCCGCCCGGTTATTCAGTTTAACCCCAATGCTCGCATTTTAATTGCAGGGCAAGCACCCGGGCTGAAGGTTCATCAAAGTGGTAAACCGTTTGATGATGCCAGCGGTAAGCGGCTGCGAGACTGGTTAGGTTTAACTGAGCAAGTATTTTACGATGAGCGCAAAATAGCTATTTTACCCATGGGCTTTTGCTACCCCGGCAAAGGTAAATCAGGTGATTTACCACCGCGTAAAGAGTGTGCCCCAGCGTGGCGAAAACAGTTATTAAATGCATTGCCAAACATAGAGTTAACGATAGTGTTAGGCAAATATGCACAGGCGTACCATATACCGAAAAGTAAAAATAAGCCGTTAACTGAGTTAGTAAAATCGTGGCGTGACTACTGGCCTGCTATACTTCCACTACCTCACCCAAGCCCGCGTAATAATATTTGGTTGAGTAAAAACCCCTGGTTTGAGTCTGATGTACTACCAGCATTAGCGCAGCGGATTGCGACTGTATTAGCCGATGAGGAAAAGTAATTGATGATCAACACACAGTTTGAGCAAACCGGTTATTTTCATGTGCCGGAGTTTTATAGTGCTGCGGAGCTTTGCCAAATACGTGAAGTCATAGATTGTTTTCATCAGCAATGGATAGCCGATAATCAGCAGCTTTATAACAGTAAAGCAGTGAATAGCGCTTATTTAACGGCCAATACGTATTTAGATGATACTCAGCGCTTAGTGCTTTTTAAGTTTATTGCTAGCCATAAATTAATGGCTCAAGTTGATTCTATTTTATCTGGCACGGCGTTTATTAATACGCAGTTATTTTTTAATCCAGTGAATCCAAAGCAGGCTAATTATTGGCACCGTGATATGCAATATCATTTAGATTTAAGCGAACAACAAGCGGCGTTAACAGGCCCAGAGGTGCTGCATTGTCGTGTTGCTCTTGAAGATGAACCTGGAATAGAGCTAGTACCAGGAACTCACCGACGCTGGGACACACAAGCTGAGTTAGATACTCGTTTAGCGTGTGAGCCGCATAAGCCGAGTGACGATTTAGCGTCGGGCCATAAGATCGCAATGAAAGCCGGTGACTTACTTATTTTTTCGGCTAATATGATTCACCGTGGCTTATATGGCAAAGAGCGTTTAGCACTTGATATTTTATTTTCTGATCCGCAGCCCGAAGTACTGCATTTTGTGCAAAAAACTTGCCTACCAACGCCAACGATGATGGCAAGTTTAGAAGATCCCATTGCGTTTAAGACAACGCTTGAGCATCAATAAAGCCTTTTTTCACGGTTATTGATGCTGTAATAACGCCAATAATTGGTCTTTTGACAATTGTCCTGCATCTCCATTGCCAGAGAGTACTTTATCGGCCAGTGCCTGTTTGTGTTCATGTAATTGCAAAATCTTTTCTTCTATGGTGTTTTGTGCGATCAGTCGATACACAGTAACGGGGCGCGTTTGCCCTAATCTATGTGCTCTATCCGAGGCTTGTTGTTCAACAGCAGGGTTCCACCATGGGTCAAGGTGCAATACATAGTCTGCGGCGGTTAAGTTCAGCCCTGTGCCGCCGGCTTTTAAGCTAATTAAAAATAACGGCGCATCACCTGCTTGAAACTTTTCAACTTGTTGCTTACGTTTATTAGTGCTCATGCTGCCATCGAGGTAGCAGTAATCAATGCCGCGTTTTTGCAGCCGTTGCTCGACTAGTTTTAATACATCAACAAACTGACTGAAAATAAGTGCTTGATGATTATTCTCCAGCAGCTCTTCGATTATTGCTTCTGCGGTATCAAGTTTACTTGAAGGCATTTTACTGTTTTCAAGTAATAACTGGGGTGCAATACATGCGCGGCGTAGTTTGGTTAGTGATGCCAAAATGGTGATATATTGGCTGTCTTCTTGATTGGCTTGCTCAAGTGCATTTAAGCGGGTTGCTTGGTATAAGGCTTGCTCTTTATCGCTTAGGGCAAAGGTCAGGTTTATTTCGGTTTTTTCAGGTAATTCAGTGAGTACCGTTTGTTTATTACGGCGCAGGATAAATGGGGCGATTAAGGTTTTTAAGGTATCGGCCTGTTGCTGGTTTTTATCGGCATTACCAAAGCGCTTTTTAAATACCGGTAAGGTGTGTAAAAAGCCGGGCATTAAAAAGTTAAACAGGCTCCACAATTCCCCTAAGTGATTTTCAATCGGGGTGCCAGAAAGTGCAACTTTAAACTGACCATTTAAAGCAAAGGCGGCCTTGGCTCTTAAGCTCAGTGGATTTTTAATGGCTTGTGCTTCATCGAGCACAATATTTGCAAATTCGTGACTCGCTAATTGCTCACCAATTAAAGGTAGCAGGCCATAGCTAACAATAACTAAATCATTGGCTGTTGCTGAGTTAAGTATTTCATCGCACATACCGGCGTTATCAATGGTTTTTATATTTAATGTAGGGGCAAAGCGTTGTGCTTCAATGGCCCAGTTATGACATACCGATTTTGGTGCAATAACAAGGCTAGCACCTAGGCTGCTGCGAATTTGTAATGCAGTGAGCGTTTGCAAGGTTTTACCGAGCCCCATGTCATCAGCTAAACAGGCGTTTAGGCCCCAATTTGCTAATTGCATTAACCATTTAACCCCGACAATTTGATAGTCACGTAGTGTATTGACTAAATGAGCAGGGATGGTCGGCTCTATAGTTTGGTTAAATTTGGCTAGGCGTTGTTGCCAGCTTTCGCCAAAGGTCACATCGCCCAAATCAGCAACCGTTTGATAAAGCGGCAAAGCCCGAGCATTGGCTATCCGCAATTGCTCAGACTCTTCACTATCTTGTTGCATGCCTTCAAGGCGGTTAAGTAAGTTAGTTAAACGTTGATCTAGAATTAACGATTTATCGTCATCTAAACTTATAATACTGCCACGGCGTGGGGCTTTTAGTAGGGTTTGCAGTGCATAAATATCGCCACTTGGCAGGGAAATATCACCGCTGATACTTAGCCAGTCATTATCGTCGTTTAAGTTTAGTGACAGGTGTTTACTGCTCGCAAGCTTCATTCCTTGGCTGTTTTCGTCCCAGCTTAGTATGAGCGCTTTGTTTTTGTTTGCCTCTTCGAGTGTTTCAATTGCTTGGCTTATATCTGGTGGGATAAAAAATTGTTGCAGCGATGAGTTGAGTTGATGAGTTTTCTCTACAAATACACCATTGAGCTTTTTCAGTAACTTTTTAAAATGGCGGGTTTCAGCTTTTAGATCGCGCTTGATCACAACACTGTTGCTATCAGTGTCGTCGTTATAGACTAAGTTGGTTGCACCTTCACCGGGCTCTAACCATGGGCCATCTACCGTGTAGGGCATGACATAAAAATTAACGTCAATACCTAGTTGAGTCAGTTTGATCACGGCACTAAATTCAAAGTCGCCTAGGCGTACGTTATTTACCTCGGCAAATTCGCTGCGTTGGCTACTTATGTGGTGCTCGTTTGCTAACGTTTTTAGTGCCGCATTGAGCTGTGGTAGTCGCTCTTGTGTAAGGTTATTGGGTTGTTGATCAAATAAGTGTTGTAATTTTCGTTGTTTTTCATCAACAGCAAATACTTGATACGTATTACCATGGCTGTGAGTGAGTAAAAAGTCACCGTCAAAATCATCAATACTGGGTTGTAATACTAGCTTGTAGCAGTCGTTTTTATCTTTTGATATTTCAATGACAAACTCACCTTTTATTATGGTGAGTGGCTCGCCTCGGTGATCTTCTAAATTGGGATAGTCGATTAACGAATGCAATACAGCTGCCGTTGCTTGAACCTCTTTATAGCCAAACCCTGCGTGATTATAAAGAACCTGCACGAGGCTTTTATCGGCTGCTGTTAGCGCCGTTTTATATTGGCTTGCATCTAGGTCATGTACGGCAACCTTACGGCCTTTAGTCCATTCACCTTTGGCATTGAGTTGTTGCACTTTTGCTTGTATTAACGGCAGGTCGAGATGGGTGGTATCAAGTTGCCAAATCACCCGCTGAGATGTTTGTGGCTGCTCTATTTGACTTACCTCTTCGAGCCAACGTTGCCACTGCGGTACGCGTTCAAAGTGCTGTAAAATACCTGTAGCAGGCAATGGAGTATCATCATTTAACCAGTTCGCTAAGTGCATACATTGTTCACCAAGCCAATGTTGATGAAGTGCGGTGGCGTCGAGCAATTGCTTAAGCAATGTTGGTTGCGATCTCAACTCATTAATTTGTGCATCTTCTGCGTACTTCACCAGTGCAATTAAAAAGCAAAATAACGCAGCAATGGCGTTAGGGTTAGCAATTAAGTGTTCAAGTCGTTTAGCTAGGCGGTGGCTTTGAAACTGCGCTATTGGGTCACTATCGAGTAAGTAATCGAGTGCGATACTAGTATAACTGTGCTCGCCCAAATGTTTGTGGTACCACTTTTTACATGTTTCGAGTTGCTTAACGTCGGCAGGTTCGCCGCTCGTAAATAAGCTTAACGTATACAATAAACCGGTGATTTCGCTTGGATAACGACCTTTACCAAATACCTTTCTAAAGCGAGTCAGTGCGCTTTTATATTGCATAATGGCAATATCAGGGCAGCTGCCACCTATCGCGGTATTATTCGCTTCTAAAAAGTAGCCGAGCAGCCAGTCGGTTTTATCTTTAAGTAACTGATCAAACTTGTTCTTTTGTAATAAAACACCCAAGTTTTCATTGTAATAAAGCCGAAAGTCACGCTCAAGCAAAGGCGATGATTTTACTAACTCAGGCCACCCGGGCTGGACTGTTAAATTAAAAAATTGACCACGAATAAAATATGTTAGGCACTCTTGTTGCCACTGCTTAGGGAGTACTTGCCAAAGTTGTTGTGCGTAGAGTGATTGAGCAATTAAATTTAAAAAATGGTCGTCTAACTCTTGGCTTGCATTGATTGGTCTGTTAGCAAAACCTCTATCTGCATTGTCGTAGTGATGCAGCAATACGGTAATAAAATTAAGCGCTCGGTCTTGTTGATGGTAGACGTTGCTAATTTCAATCAAAATTGGGCGAATTAAGACTTTGAGCTGTTCAAGTAAGTTGATAACTATATAACTAACCGCATCAACGGATACTTTATAGTGTGGGCCGTAAGGGAGCTTGTACAGTAAATCCATCTGTTCCAATTGCTCAGTGTAACTAGTTACATCTGATTTTGAGAATGAGTAGCCAGGTTTTAGGTGGCGATAAATTCGCTGTGCTATTTGCTGTGTTGAGTTTTGATAGCCATATGATGATGCACTCAAAAGCTGTGCCAGTAGCACGCAGAGTTGTTTTTGTTGATCTTGAGTTTGGACTCTTGGCAGGGTATTCAATGACATAAAACGGCTAAAGTTAGTACCACAATGGCTTTAGTATAAAGAGGTGTTTATAACAAGCAATAAAAAAGCGACCCGAAAGTCGCTTTTAATAAGTGTGATTTTAAATTATTGCACCATTGAAAACAGCTTTTGTAGCTGTGGCATGTATTCTTGTACAAGTTCTAAGTTGTTTGAACTTACTTGAGGCGCATCAGCAGCATTTGCTGTATTACCTAAACTGCCAATCATAGACGTTGCGCTTTTATCTTTAGAGCCGCTCATACTTTGTAAGCCGCCCATAAGTTGGTTCACTTTTTCTTTATTTTCTGGCGATAAATTACCTTTGATGTTTTCAAGGTAAGCCATTGACACTTCAGAGCCCACAGAGATTAGCTGCTCAGGTGTGAATCCATATTGATTGGTAAGCGCTGCAAACTCTTTGTATAAATCGTTATCTTTGATCATACCTAGCGCGCTTAGTGCCATCGCACCTGACCCTGCTTCTGAGCCACCTAGCATATTACCTAAATCAAGGCTATTTAATGCGTCTTGGTCTTGTGACCAGTCAACAACAGCTGGGAGTGCTTTGATGTAACTTTGTAGATCATTTTCAGTAATATCCTGTGCAAAGCTCGAAAAACTCATTGCTATTAACCCGATTGCAGCTAGTAATTTTTTCATGTTGAAATTCCTTATTAAATATTTCTGTTAAATTGAAGTGTAAAAATCAATAATTTGCCAATGCATAGGCTGATTTAATAACAAATGTTACAATCTAATTTTGACAAAACTAGCTGAACCTAATGTTAATTATTTCAAATACCGTAACTATCGATGAATGGGAAGTCGAATTAACCGCTATTCGTTCCCAAGGTGCTGGTGGACAAAACGTTAATAAAGTGGCTAGTGCGATCCATCTTCGTTTTGATATTAAGCGCTCTAAACTACCAGACTTCTACAAACAACGCTTGTTAAATCTCAATGACAGCCGAATATCTAAAGACGGTGTTATTGTATTAAAAGCTCAAAGCCACCGAACGCAAGAACTCAATAGAGAAGATGCTTTAGGACGCTTGAAGGAGTTGATTGTTGGTGCAACAAAGGTACAAAAATCGCGGCGTGCAACCAAGCCTAGTCGCAGCTCTCAGCGCAAGCGCATGGATAAAAAAACCAAACATGGTCAAACCAAAGCGCTGCGCGGGAATATAAAACTTTAGAGCATTGGTTTTATAACATTGAAGATGGCACTTATATGATCGTCTCGGTCATTTAATGCTGCAATGTAACGGTACTTTTCGCCGCCGGCATGTTCGAATATTTCGCGGTTTTCACTTTCGAGCTCCTCAAGTGTTTCTAAACAATCGGCGCTGAAGGCTGGGCTGATTATTGCAATATCTTTAATACCTTCGCTTGGTAGAGCTTCAAGTGTTGCGTCAGTATAGGGCTTTAGCCATTCAGCTTTACCAAAACGACTTTGAAAGGTGCTGATAACTAAATCTTTATTAAGGCCTAGTTTTTCGACTACAAGCCGAGTGGTTTGCATACATAAACAATAATAGGGATCACCACTTTCCAAAAAACGTTTTGGCATACCATGATATGAAAAAACAAGTTTTTGCGGGGTTCCGTTTGTTTGTAAGTCTTCACTTATGCTATTGGCTAATGATTCAATGTATAACTCATTTTTGTGGTAACCATTAATAAAATGCAGTTCAGGTACCCAGCGCCATTTACGTAGTACTTTTGATACAGCATCAAAAGTTGAGCCTGTGGTGGGGCTTGAGTATTGTGGGTACAAGGGCATGATCACAATACGGGTAAGGCCTTTGTCTCTTAACTGCTCTAAACCAGCTTCAATCGATGGGTTGCCATAACGCATTGCCATGACAACTTCGGTGTCGGTATAGCCCTGGCTTTTAATAAATGCGTCAAGTTTGTCTCGTTGCAGGGAAGTGATATGGGTTAATGGCGAGCCATTTTCAGTCCAAATACTTTTATAAAGTTTAGCTGAGCGCTTTGGTCTTACACGTAAAATAATACCGTGCAGAATAACCATCCAAACTAGGCGTGGTATTTCAACAATACGTGGATCAGATAAAAACTCACGTAAATATGTACGCAGGGCACTTGCAGTAGGCGCGTCTGGGCTGCCTAAGTTGGTCAACAGAATGCCTGTTTTTTGGTTAAAACGCCCATCATGTGGGTTATCAGTAATAGCTGAAAATCGTGACACGCACTGCTCCTTCAAGCAAAATTGAGTCAATTAGGAATAAATTCCTTTAATTTTATAAGGGTATTATAACGAATGAAAGGCTTAATAAGATCACTAAATCACATTGATTTGATCATGATCCTAAATGGGGTCGGTTTTTTAGCTTCTAATTGCTGTAGTTTCTCAATTGATTTAGTGCTGAACTTATGCCCTTTGGGTAGTAGCATAATGCCAGCATGGCTATGCAGTGCATGACCTAGCAACATATTAGGTTTAAGTTTTTGCGCGTTGATTATTTGCATTGAGCCTACTTGAGCCTGTTGCTTAATGAAATTGGTATGGCACTGCTGCAGCGCGGCAACTATTCTAGGGTGATAATAATTACCGCTGTATCTTGCTACACACTCAAGCGCGTATTGATGGCGTTGGTTCTGTTCTAAACTGCTGTGTTCATAGTGATCCCAGTAATCACGTGAAATCGCCAAAATCATCGCACTTAATGGGATCTCATTGCCTTTAATGCCTTTTGGAATACCGTTACCATTGTAGTGCTCATACTGATGGTAAATTGCCTCTGAAACATCGTGTAAGTGGGTCGCTGGCATGAGCATTAACTGGGCGGTACTTGGATGAGTGTAAAATGTTTTTCTTTGTTGCTCATTTAGCTCATGAACTGATTTTTTATATAGTTCAGGATCCATAGCTAATAAGCCAATTTGCGCTAAGTAGCCTGCCATGGAAGCCATTTCGACATTTTTATCTGGTAGATTCAATTCTTTAGCTATTTGGGTACACGTATTGGCAATATTCTGTGCTTTATTGCCATCAAGGTAGGGATTGGCATTAATAAAGTTATATAGCAGCTCTACAGTGCTTCTATGCTCGTTTATTTCATGTGCATTAGCAATTTCTAACTGTTTAAGTACTTGTTTTATTTGTTTGGTACGTTTTTCAACACGCTGCTCTAAAGAGTTATTGAGCTCTTTTAGTTCTTTGTTCTGCTTGGTTACTTTTAGCTGCAGTTGCTGATTTTGCTTTTTTAATTGGTACTTTTCGACACTGTCACTAATTGTGCTTAATAATAGGTTATTTTGCCAAGGTTTTTGTATAAAGCCATGTATTTGGCCTTTGTTAATGGCGTCTAGGGTGGTGTCTATGTCAGCAAAGCCAGTAACTAAAATTCGTTGAGAGTCAGGCGATAGAGTTTTTGCTTGATGAAAAAATTCAGCGCCGTTCATTAGTGGCATACGCATATCACTAATAATGACGGCAAACTCGTGTTGTTCAACTTGTTTTAGTGCCGTTAGTGGCTCCGAGAAGGTTAAAACACTGTAATGCTGACTTTTGAGTAACCGTGATAAAGCGCGAAGCACTATTTCGTCATCGTCTACACATAATATTTGAATTGCTGAATTATCCACATAAACCCCCAGACTATTATTTAAACATAGCGTGGGAAACCGTTTTTATAAACGTGAAAAAAAATTAAAGTGTGCTAATTTTATAAAAAGTAATCATTTATAAGAGTTAGATGCAGGACTTACACAGAATTGCTGTTGTTGAAAGCGACCCTTTATTACAAAGGGCGTTGCGTAAAGCATTACAAAATGTTGATTCATCAATGCAGATTACTCTCATAAACGAACAACAACTGGATGAGCAACTATTTAAAGAGAAATATTTTGATGTCGCATTTATTAGTGTCAGTGTTGAAAATGAGCAATTCACACATGCATTGCTCGTTTTTTTACAACAGCAGAGTCCATTGACTGTTCGTTGCTTATTAAAAGGTGTAACGTCAAAAGAGTGGAATTGGCAGCTGGATGACAACATACATTTTTGTTTAGCTAAACCATATAGTCATGCAGATCTAAGACATGTAATAAATTGTACAGCGCAAGTCAAAGCTCTGCCGATTGATACACCAGCAAAAATGCTGCTTGGTAAAATGAAAAACTTGCCAGTTATGCGCCAGCAAATAACAGCAATTATGGAGGCGTTTGCAGCGAACCCTGTTGAAATTCCTATTATTGCTGAGTTAATCTCTAACGAGCCAGCTTTAAGCGGCAGAGTGATTCAAATAGCTAATTCTGCTTTTTTAGGTTTTTCTAGTGAGACCGTTAACCTTAAACTGGCATTGGCAAGAATTGGTACTACCGCTTGCCATGCTTTGGTTATTCATACTGAAGCACATAACCATTATCAACACCAATTAGCTGAGCAGCTACTAGCTAAAATTACCTTAGATGCTTTTGCTAAAGCAAATCAAGCCCGTAAATTTGCCATTAAATTAGGTTTAACCGCGAAACAAAAAGATACCGTTTTTATATTGGGCTTATTAAGTGGCATTGGTGCAATGGCACTTACTGTATTTGCAAAGGGGTTTAGTGAATCACACTTCTTAAACCAAGAGTTGGTGTCAGCATATATTCTTAATTTATGGGGATTTACACCAACAATAACAGAAAATATGTTGCTGCCAGATCATTTAAATCAGGTAACGAGTATTGAAATGGCGGTGCACTTTTTGGCAAAAATGTATGTGGAGGAGCAGAAAATCGATTTTACACCGAGTGAACTAGAGGCTATGGCTGAATTGGGCTTGTCAGATTTGATTTCAGATTTTGTACCCTAATGAAAGGTTGTATTTTTCAGGCGTTAGAGAGTTTAGTATTAAAACATCGAAATATGGCTTTTTGGAATGCACTTGTTTACTCATTTAATGCATCACTATCAAGTGGTCGTTAGTCAATATCAGCATTTTGAGGCGTTAATTTTAATATGCAAATAAAAATAGAGCATCCTAAGTGTCAACACCGAGGCGATGAGATGTGTGTGTTAGATATTTTTTATAAATCAGTGCTAAAAAATGACTGATAATAACGAAGACTACCAACAAGCGTACTTACGAGAGCGTTCAGCGAGAATGCAAGCAGAACAACTCGTTGAAGACAAAAGCCGTGTTTTGTACGCGTTGAATCAAGAGTTGGTGAAAAAGGTTGCTGATCTAGAGCATCAACAACAGCTATTTATTCAAGCAGAAAAAATGGCCACTTTAGGGACTCTATCTGCTGGCATCGCCCATGAAATAAATAACCCGCTAGCCTATGCAATGAGTAATATTGAGTGCTTACAAGGCACCCGTTTAGTCTTAGATAAGCTACTTAAATTAAATCATGAGTTTATAGCGGGTGAACTCACTGAAACTGAACTTAAAACAGCGCTAATACAAATACAAACACCGCAGTCATTTAGTCAGATACGTGAGGATGTTCAAGAATTAATAGATGACAGCAGCGAGGGCCTGCGACGAATTAATACTATTGTGCGTAACTTACTTAACTTTGCCCGTCCGAGTAATAATGAAAAACAGCTCGCGGATATGAGTGACAGTGTTAAAAATGCGCTTAAATTATTAAAAAACCAGTTGAGTAGCTGCAAAGTGAGCACAGATATCCGGCCTTTACCGCTTACCTGGTGTAATTTGGCGAGTATAAATCAAGTGGTTGTAAATCTATTGATTAATGCCAAGCATGCTTGTGATATGGCTTTGCATGATAAAGGGCATATTCATGTAGCTGTAGGTTTTGCAGACGAGAAAATCAGTATTACGGTTTCTGATAACGGTTGTGGTATGAGTGAAGAGGTAAAAATGCAGATTTTTAATCCTTTTTTTACCACCAAGCCTGTTGGGACGGGCACTGGTATGGGGATGTCTATGGTTTATACTATGGTTACAGACCATCAGGGTATTATTGAAGTACACAGTGCTGAGCATGAAGGTACTCAAGTTCGCTGTGTCTTTCCAGTTATTAGTAATTAAGTTGTTCTAAGAAACTATTTTTAAAATTGTTTGAATTTAAACCATTAAGTCACTAGTGTGGTAAAGCAGTTAGAGCTTACGTTAAATTAATCAGGACTAAATTATGATCAACGAGAAAAGCATTCTGGTGCTTGAAGATTTTTTGCGCCAGCATACTGAGCTAAACCAAGTAAATACTCATCATGTTTTAGGTTTTATGAGCGGTTTATTGGCATGTTCAGAGTTTTATGGTGAATCAGTGATTGCGAATTATATCGCAGATGATAATGAGCAAGCTTATAGCTTGCTAATGAATGATTCAAAAGAACGTGATGCGTTGATCACGGTCCTAGACAATGTCACTGAAGCGCAGGTTGAGCAAACTCATATACTTAAGCAAATATACCCGCATGACACTAATGCACAGGCACCGAGTGAGCCATTGCAGCAATGGTGTAGTGGTTATTTAGCGGCATATTTAGTTAATCAAGAGGTGTGGCAGCAGGATTTTAACTTTTTACTGAATGTTGATAAACAGCAAGCTGCTGTTGATACTGATGGGCAACTATTTATAGACAACTTTGAGGCGACTTTAAATTTGCTTGCGACTTTTGCAATGTGGCCAGACGCGCTGAAAGAACACCCTGAGCCAGAAACATTAAACAGTGGCTTTAACGTTTTATATGCAGGTTTAGATGAAAGCTTAGTGTCGATTGCATCAATGGCACTGATGCTTGAGGATGAAAAACTCGCTCTTTGGGAAGAAGAGGGTTAATAGAGTAGCTCTATAATAAATTTTCACTTAAGCATGATTTGAATAATCATGCTTTTTTTTGTCTAAATTTCAATCAAAATAATTCCATAATGAAAAATTTAGATAAAAAATGCATATTTCGACCATCGCCGCAGCTAAATATGTTTCTTTTTATACACAGATGTTGCTAGGATGTTCCTAAGTCGTTATTTAACTTTAAAGTGCAAATTTTTAAATAGCGAACCAAACAATAATTTTATATCAACTTGCTAGTGCTGCAATCCACTAGCAAAGATGAATTACAGGGTCGAACACACATGACAACACTTCGTTTTAGTACTATTGCAGTAGCCGTTGGCTTAGCGTTTACTGCACCAACAATATTAGCGCAAGATGCGCAAGTACAAGCTGATAAAAATATCGAGCAAATATCAGTTTTAGGATCGCGGGTATCAAACCGTACCGTGACAGAGTCATCTTCACCAATTGATTTAATTGATGCTGACACATTAAATAAAGGTGGCTTTACTGAGCTTGGCCAAAGTTTGCAAGCGACAGCGCCTTCATTTAACTTTTCTCGTACTCAAGTATCAGATGGCTCGGATCTGTTCCGCCCTGCGACATTGCGAGGGTTACAACCCGATCAAACCTTGGTTTTAGTAAATGGTAAACGCCGCCATAATCAATCAATTTTTGGCCTTGTGGGCACCGTGGGAGCAGGGGCCGCGGGTACTGATATGAATGCTATACCATTATCTGCATTAAATGGTGTTGAAGTATTACGTGATGGTGCCGCTGCACGTTATGGTTCAGATGCAATTGCGGGTGTGATCAACCTTTCATTAAATGACTCAACGGGTATTACCACAGGCTATGTGCAAATGGGCAGCACGGGTGAAGGTGATGGCGATACGGTATCAATGGGGTTAAATCGTGGTTTTGATTTAGGTGATGAAGGCGGGTTTATTAATTTATCACTTGAATATCGCGATGCCGATGGTACTAACCGAGCAGAGCGAGATATAGGTGGCTCGTCAGATGTGCCATTTGGCACTTTATCTGATGATGTACGTTGGGGCCAAGGTAACTCAGCCAGTGAATTTACCTCATTATTTTATAATATGTCTTTGCCGATGGGTGACACTGAGTTGTATTCATTTGGTGGTTATTCTGAGCGTACGGCACTTGGTAATGGCTTTTACCGTAATTTTGATGCTGCGGCAAAAAATGTAACGCAAGTATACAGTGATGGTTTTTTACCGCGTATTTATAATGAAGCTGAGGATATTTCATTAGCAGTCGGAGTTAAAGGGGAAATCAATCCAGATTGGGGATACGATGTATCCACAGTTTATGGTGAAAACCAATATGACTTTACTTCACGTAATACTTTAAATGCCTCGTATGCTGCTGAGTATGTGTTTAATAACCCAGATGCCAGCGATGCAGACATTGCCGCTAACTCAGGCCCTAATGGTGGATATTCCGGTGGTTTCCGCTTTGATCAAACCACAGTCAATGCCGATATTAATGGCATTATTGATATTGGTCGTAGTGAGCCCATTTATCTGTCATTCGGCGCTGAATACCGTAAAGAAAACTATCAAATAGTGCCTGGTGATGAAGCATCATATGCATGTGGTTTAGTGAATCAGAATATTGTTTACCCTTCAGCAAATGATCCAAGTACCTCGGCTGAGTGTGGTTTCCAAGCTTACAATGGTTTACGCCCTGAGGCATCAAATAGCCAAAGTCGTAATAGTCATGCACTTTATGTTAATGCTGAGACGATGATCACGGATGCGTGGAATATCAGTACCGCACTTCGTTATGAAGACTTCTCAGACGCGGGTGATGATATTATTGGTAAGCTTGCATCTCGTTACGAATTGAATGATGATTTTGCTGTGCGTGGTGCGATTTCTAGTGGTTTTAGAGCACCTTCATTACAACAAAGTGCATATACAGCTTTTACAACAAACTTAGGTGATGGTGGTGTACTGGAACAATCATTTATCGCTAAAGCAGGATCAGATCTTCCCGTCGCTTTAGGCGTTGAAAGCTTAGAACTAGAAAGTTCTAAAAATGTTAGTTTTGGTTTTGTTTATGATGTAAGTAGCGAGTTATCATTAACCGTTGATTTTTACCATACAGCAATAAAAGATCGTATTACTTTGGGTAACTTTATGAAGGCCGAAGATCTTGCGTTTAGCCCTGCGGCTGTTGCTGCACTTAATGCTACAGGAGCAGATCAAGCCGCTTATTTCTCAAATTCAGTTGATTCAACCACCAAAGGCGTGGATATCATTGCCTCATACCGTACAGATTTATATGATGGTGACTTTTCTGCAACATTTGCGGGTAATATTAATCGCACATACATTGATAAAGTAAATGCCCCCACAGGCGTCCCTAAAGAGATTGCTTTAGATGATATTCAACGTAGCTTTTTAACCGATGGACAGCCAGGAGAGCGTGGCACACTAACGTTTGATTATGAACGTGATGCAATGAGTGCCATGCTGCGGTTTAATTACTTTGGCAAAACAGATGTTAAGTACTTTGGTAATGATCACATAGGGTTACCTGATGAGTTATCACCAACGGGTGAATTTAAAGATACCAGTGTTGTAGAATCAGCCGTACTAGTGGACATAAACGTGGGTTATGATTTAAGTGAATCACTCACTTTGAATGTCGGCGTTGATAATTTATTTGATGTAACACCTGATGAGTTAGGCCAAGATGAAGCACTTGATTTTATAACCAATCAAGCATTTAAATACCCTGTAAGGGCATTACCTTATGGCTTTGATGGCATGACGTATTATGCAAAAGTAAGTTTTAGCTTTTAACAGTTAAATTTCGCACCTAAAACCTTGAATGAGAATTAATATCAGTATAGTCTATTGGTAACTATTCTTATTTAAGGTTTGCTATGTTTAAATCATTACTGTTGTTTGGCTCTTTAATGTTTGCGTTTACTGCTAGTGCCAATTGTGAGCTGAGCATTTCAGCAAACGATGCAATGCAATTTTCGAGTAAATCACTCGAAGTAGATAAAAGTTGTAAAAGCGTTAAATTAACACTCACTCATACAGGCCAATTACCAATTAATATTATGGGCCATAACTGGGTATTAAGTGCCAGTGCAGACGTTAAGGGTGTTGCCATTGCAGGCATGCAAGCCGGTGTTGATAACAGTTATGTTCCAACAAACGACCCAAGGGTGTTAGCTGTAACAAACGTTGTGGGCGGCGGTGAGTCAACGACGATTGAGTTTTCAATTGAGCAATTAAGTGCTGAGCAATCTTATAAATTCTTTTGTTCTTTTCCTGGCCATTTTGCTGTGATGCAAGGAGACTTCAAACTAATTTAAGCTGAAAAAAATTAGTAAAAGTTAGTTGCAAATAAGCTATTTACCCCTACAATCCGCAGCAAGCACGATGAGCGTGCTTGTTATCTATTTATTATTTTTTATTTATAAAACTGGAAGCGTTATGAAGAAACAACAACGAGGCAAACAGCCTCAAAATAACTCGGTAGATACCGGTCGTGGTGTTATCCGTGATAATGCATTAGCGGCATTAGTTACCTCTAAAATATTTAAACCACAAATTGTTAAAGCTAAAAAAGGCAAAGGCTCATATCAACGTAACAATAAACATGCAGGACGAGAGTCCTATTTCATCGCTGCTTAAAATAGTTGTGATCAAATAGCACTTTCTGCCATAGCAAAAATTGAATCCTGCTTAGACAATCTTTTTCTAAGCAGGATTTTTTGGTTATATATACTACAATAATTCTTCTTCTTGTACCCTTAACTCACTTTACGTCCCCGTAAAGATGGCTAGACACCTTGAAAATACTCGCCCTTCAGGGTTAACACTTTGTTAACTGTGAGTTCATTTTTAATGTGCGAAATTACCCGTTATTTATACAAGATGATTTTTAAATCAATCCTAAAGTATGTATTTTTATTTTTTTGGTCGCTTTTTTGTGCTGGTTTTTTGTTTTAATTGATCCTGTTATTTTATCGTTTTTGTTGACGTATAGGTAAGTTGTGTTAGCTTTGGTGATAGTTGTAAATTAAATGTTATTTTTAACCCCTGGGCGGAGGAGCAAATGAGCTCACGTAATATAATAAAAAATGCTTTCAAACTAAGTGCTTTATCACTTAGTGCGATAGGCTTAAGTGCACATGCAGCTGTAGATTGCAGCGCATTAACAACCTGGCAAGCAGGTCAAACCCATACAGGAGGAAGCCAAGTTCAAGCGCAAGGTAATGCGTATGAAGCAAAGTGGTGGACACAATCAAACCCTGTTGAAAATGCTGGTCAATGGCAAGAGTGGAAAAATTTGGGTGCCTGTGACAGCGCTGTCACAGAGAATGAAATCCCAACAGTTACCGCTTTAGCACCGGCAGATGGTTCTCAATTTGCCGATAAAGACAGCGTTGTCATGTCGGCGCAAGCAACAGACCTTGATGGTTCAGTGGTGAGTGTTGAGTTTTTTGTTGATGGAAATTCAGTGGCTGTTGATAACACTGCACCGTTTAGCACAAGTTGGGACGCTGTTGCTGGAACTCATCAAATCAGCGCGGTAGCAACGGACGACAAAGGTGCGTCTTCTGCAGAAGTTGTAAACACGGTGAGCGTGTCTGATGCGGTGATTATTGATCCTGTTAATCAAGCGCCTGTGGCATCAATTTCATTTAGCACATTACCTGATCAACTCATTGTTGGCTCACAAGTGGTATTTGCGCTTTCAGGTAGTGATAGTGATGGCCAAGTAACGGCATTGAGCTTTGCTGCGAATGGTATTGATGTTCATCAAGCGAGCTCTGCATCAAGCAGTTATGCATGGCAAGCAACGGCGTTAGGTCAAGCAACGTTTACGTTGACGGTAACTGATAATGAGGGTGCAACAGCGCAAACGACAAAAGTGTTAACCGTTGTTGAAGAAAATACAGGCCCTATTACTGACACTGATTGTCGCCCGCAGGGGTTGTATCAAACACCGGGTGTGAATACTCCTTACTGTACAGTGTATGATACTGATGGTCGTGAGATCATGGGCGCTGATCATCCTCGTCGTGTTATTGGTTACTTCACTAGCTGGAGAAATGGCGCAAATGGCCAACCAAGCTACTTAGTGAATGATATTCCATGGGACAAAATTACCCATATCAACTATGCTTTTGCCCACGTTGACGCAAACAATAAAGTGTCAATTGGTGACCCAACCTCTGAAAATAACCCGGCGACCAATATGGAATGGCCTGGTGTAGTTGGCGCAGAAATGGACCCTGAATTTGCTTATAAAGGTCACTTCAATCTATTAAACAAATATAAAAAACAACATCCGCATGTAAGAACATTGGTATCTGTTGGTGGTTGGGCTGAAACCGGTGGTTACTTTGATGATACTGGCCGTGTAGAAAGTGGTGGTTTTTATACCATGACAACCAATGCTGATGGCTCAGTAAACCACGCTGGTATTAATGCATTTGCCAAGAGCTCGGTCGAGTTTATAGAAAAGTATGGCTTTGACGGTGTCGATATCGATTATGAATATCCGTCGTCAATGAATGATTCAGGTCATCCTGATGATTTTCCTATCTCAAATGCACGTCGTGCAGGTTTGAATGCATCGTATCAAGTATTGATGAAAAAGTTGCGTGAAGAATTAGATATTGCCGGTGAAGCAGCTGGTAAACACTATTTACTAACAATAGCTTCTCCGTCATCAGGTTATTTACTACGTGGCATGGAAACATTCCAAACAGTTAAATACCTCGATTATGTAAATATCATGTCGTATGACTTACACGGTGCGTGGAACTCACATGTTGGCCACAATGCAGCTTTGTTTGATACTGGCTTAGATTCAGAGCTTGCTCAATGGAACGTATACGGTACTAAAGAGTTTGAAGGTATTGGCTATCTGAACACTGATTGGGCCGTACGTTACTTCCGCGGTGCTATGTCTGCGGGTCGTATCAATATTGGTTTACCGTATTATACCCGTGGCTTTAAAGACGTAAGTGGTGGAACGAATGGTCTGTGGGGCCAAGCTGCATTACCTAACCAAGCCGATTGTGCTAAAGGCACCGGCGTTGGTGAAAAGAACAAATGCGGTAATGGTGCTGTAGGTATCGACAATTTATGGCATGACAAAAATGATGTTGGTGAAGAAATGGCTGCAGGCTCTAATCCATTGTGGCATGTGAAGAACCTTGAAAATGGCATTGTAGGTACGTACCTTGGCGTATATGGCTTAACACCAGAGGCGGACGTTAATGATCAACTAACGGGTACTTATGCGCGTCATTATGACAGCGTTGCCGTTGCACCTTGGTTATGGAATGCCGATAAAAAAGTATTCTTATCGATTGAAGATGAAGAGTCGATGGCGACTAAAGTTGATTACGTCATTAACAACGGCCTTGGCGGTATCATGTTCTGGGAATTAGCAGGGGATTTTGATTATGACTCAGCTAAAGGCGAATACTTCATGGGTTCTACTTTGACTTCACTTGCGTATGACAAGTTTAATCAAAGTGGCGTAGCGTATGACGTACACGGCGGTAACCCTAACTTTACTGTGCCAGCAGAAGCGGTAGATATTACATTTGAAGCGAAAGACTTCCCAATTGGTGATGATAACTACCCAATTAGCCCGACCTTTGCATTTACTAATAACTCAAGCCTTGATTTAAGCGGTGCAAAAATTTCGTTTGATGTGCCTGTTTCAACGTCGGCTATTTTTAAATCTAACTGGAATGCACAAGAAAAACTTGGCATGGCAGTGGAAGTTAATGGCTCAAATGCTGCGGGTAACAACATTGGTGGTTTTGAAAATGAGTTCCACCGTTTTTCTATCACACTTAACAATGAGTGGGGCGGTGAGCCGAAAGACTTTAGTGCCGGCGCAACGGTTAATGCTCAAGTAATGTACTACATGCCAATTACCGGTCCGAGTAACTTCACTATTGAAAAAGATGGCAAAGTGTACGCTTTCAAAGCGGAATACCCAATGCTTCCAGATGCTACGCCAGGTAATGGCGGTGGTGACACCGGTGGCGGTACAGGTGGAGATACCTCTGGTACGTGTGAAGGTTTAGCAATTGCTGATATTGCGGTTTATCCAAACTTCTCGCAAACCGATTGGGCGGGCAACCCAAGCCATGCAACAGGCGGTGACTTAATGGTTCATAACAACGGCGTTTATAAGGCCAAGTGGTGGACAAGTTCAGAGCCAGGTACAACGGCTGATTGGACTAAAAGTTGTAGTCTGTAATTTATAGCAATAAGGGGTAAGCATGTACTTGCCCCACACTGCGTCTTTAAAGGACAAAACAATGACATCAATTAAATTAAACACACTTTTATTATCGGCAGTAGCAAGCACCGTGTTACTGGCTATTATGCCAACCAACGTGCAAGCGCATGGTTATATGGATAGCCCAAAAGCGCGTCAAGCGTTTTGCCAAGCGGATGGCGGCTACTGGTGGCCAGAAGATGGCACGAATATCCCTAATTTAGCGTGCCGCGCAGCATTTTTAGAGTCAGGTACTGTGCAGTTTGTACAAGACATTGAGTTTTCGGCTAATGTTCCTGACTACCTCAATCAAACGGCGGTAGAAACTACAGTGCCAAATGGATCGTTATGTGCCGGTGGTGACAATGCGAAACGAGGTATGGATTTACCGTCAGCTCATTGGCAGCGCAGTGATGTGGTGCCCAATGCCAATGGTGATATTCAAATTCGTTACCTTGCTGCAACACCACATAACCCAAGCTTTTGGCAGTTTTACCTAACCAAACCTAGCTTTGATGCGGCAACAGATATTTTAACCTGGGCTGATCTTGAGCTAGTGCAAGAGCACAGTAATATCGAGGTTATTAAAGACACCGACGGTAAACGTTATTACAAAATGAGTGTTGCTATCCCTCAAGGAAGAAGCGGTGACGCTATTTTGTATAGTCGTTGGCAGCGTAACGATGTGGTTGGCGAAGGTTTTTACAACTGCAGTGACATTAATATTGTTAGTGATGCCGGACCAACCGATCCTAATGTATGGACCAGTGTTGGCTATTTTGTTCGCCAAGGACAAGATGCCATTGCGGGCGATACTGTTTGGGCACGTTTATTTGATGAAACGGGGCAAGAGGTTATAAATCAGCAGCTTAGAATTAGTGCCGATAATCAAGCGAATTGGCAACAAGTACTGGCAGAGAAGCTCAACCTTGATTATGCCCATTTAGTGCAAATTGGGGTGCAAAACCAAGCTGGCGATGTGCACTTTAATGCCAGTGATGTGCTCACTAATCAAGTGTACAGCAGTAATGAAAATTACAGCTATACCTTAAGCGTACAGAGTGCGCCTAGTAACACTGCACCAATAGTTCATCCACCGGCTGATTTAGTGGTTGATGAAAACACCAGTACAGCGGTGCATCTACATGCTTTTGATGATGAGCAAAGTGAATTAACTTACACCTGGTCAGTGCCTGCACCATTGAGTTTTACCGGTGGTGATGCAAACATCAATTTAATCTCGCCTGAGGTATCAGCAACTACTGACTACACCGTTTCGGTGTCGGTATCTGATGGTCAATTAACGACTCAAACCAGCTTCAAGGTCACCGTTAATGATACTAGCGTAGTCGATCCTGTTGATCCGAATGTGCCTGCATGGGACAGCACAACAGTTTACAACGCCAATGACAAAGTAAGTTTTGCTGGCATTGTGTATATCGCTAAATGGTGGAACCAAGGTCAGCAGCCTGACAGCTCTAATGCGTGGGAGTCTCAAGCACAACCAGAAACATCGGTTACTTGGAATAGCGGTAAAGCCTATCAAGCTGGCGCCGAAGTAACGCATCAAGGACAGCGCTATCGCGCTAAATGGTGGACTCAAGGTGATGCACCTGGACAAGCCAATGTATGGACTCAGCTTTAACTAAAAACCTAAGTTTTGTAGTTCAAACTTATTAAATAATTACATTAATAATGGATAAGAGAGAAATATGAATATTAAACAATTAAGTGCAGCTATTGGTGTTGCTTTATTTGCCAGTGCTGCAACGGCAGCGCCTTCAACCCCTAGCATTAGCTGGGAGCCACAACAATATTCATTTGTTGAAGTGGATCTTGAAGGGAATGGTTCATATAAGCAACTCGTTACCCGTGTAGAGCAAGTAAACATAAGCATAAAATGGAGTGCTTGGAGTGGTGACGGTGGCGACAGCTACAAAGTTTATTTTGATGACATGCTTGTTAATGAAGGTGCACTGAGTGCAGGTTCTAAGACTGGCACTATTTCATTCCCGTATGATAAAGCGGGTCGTCACACTATGTATGTTGAATTATGTGAAGGCGGTACAACGTGTGCACGTAGTGCAGGTAAACCAATTGTAATTGCCGATACGGATGGCGGACATTTAGCGCCACTCCCTATGGATGTTGATCCTAATAACCGCGATATTGGTACTAAAGAAGGCTTAGTAACGGGTGCTTATTTTGTTGAATGGGGTATTTACGGTCGTGACTACGATGTAACGAATATGCCTGCTCAAAACCTGAGCCATATTTTATACGGCTTTATTCCAATTTGTGGTGAGAACGCATCGTTAACTGGTGGCCCTAAACGTGCACTTGATACAGCTTGTGCAGGCTCTGCTGATTATGAAGTGGTTATTCATGACCCATGGGCTGCTGTGCAAAAGGCATTGCCAGGTGTAGATTCAAAAGATCCGATCCGCGGAACTTACTCGCAGTTAATGTCGTTAAAACAACGTTACCCTGATCTAAAAATTCTACCATCAGTAGGTGGTTGGACTCTATCTGACCCATTTGGTGGTTTTACTAATAAAGCAAACCGCGACACGTTTGTGGCCTCAATGGAAGAGTTTTTAAGAACGTGGAAGTTTTACGATGGTGTAGATATCGATTGGGAATTCCCTGGTGGTGATGGCCCGAACCCTGATATCGGTGATCCAATCAATGATGGCCCTGCATATGTTGCACTAATGCAAGAGCTACGCGCCATGCTAGATAAACTAGAGGCTGAAACTGGTCGTACTTATGAATTAACCTCAGCAATTGGTGCAGGTTATGACAAGATTGAAGATGTTGATTACCAAGCGGCTAGTCAGTATATGGATTACATTTTCGCCATGACTTATGACTTCTACGGCGCATGGAGTAATGTAACCGGTCACCAAACTGCACTTTATTGTGGTGAGCACATGAGTGCAGGCCAATGTAACGGTACTGGCCTTGACGAAAATGGCGAGCCGCGTAAAGGACCTGCTTATACGACTGATAATGCTATTCAGTTATTGTTAGCGCAAAATGTACCTTCGAAGAAAATTGTTGTTGGTGCCGCTATGTACGGCCGTGGTTGGGAAGGTGTTTATCCACAAAATGCTACAATCGATGGTAATCCAATGACTGCCCCAGGTAATGGCAAGTTAACAGGCTCAACTGCGCAAGGTGTGTGGGAAGACGGTGTTATTGATTATAAAGGCGTTAAAGCGCACATGATTGGCGCTGCTGGCACCGGTATTAACGGTTTTGAAGTGGGTTACGACGACCAAGCTCAAGCTGCTTATGTTTGGAACCGCTCTACTGGTAAATTGATCACTTACGATAGTCCTGAGTCAGTTATTGCTAAAGGTAATTATGTTAAAGAGCATAACCTAGGCGGCTTGTTTGCTTGGGAAATTGATGCAGATAATGGCGATATCTTAAACGCGATGCACGATGGCTTAGGTGGTGTGGTTAACCCGCCAAGTAATAAAAAGCCAGTGCTTTCAGTTTCAAGCACAGTATCGGTTAACTCGGGTGAAAGTGTTACCGTTACAGCATCGGCAACGGATGCTGACAACGATCCTCTTAGCTTTAGCTGGACTGCAGACAGTGCGTTAATTCTTTCAGGTCAAAATACAGCTTCTGTTGCTATTACAGCACCTGCTGTGACTGTAGACACGCAATTTGTTGCGACTGTTGCGGTATCTGACGGTGAAGCGACTGTTAGTCGTGATGTTGTGGTGAATGTAATTGCACCAACAACAGGTGGTAACACAGCACCAAGAGTTGACGCTATTGCTGATGTAGCGGTTGAAGAAGGCGCCTCTGCAGCTGTTGCAGTTGTAGCGAGCGATGCGCAAAACGATGCACTTACCTACACTTGGACTGTGCCAGCTGGTTTAACACTGGTCGGAACGGGGGCTAACGTTAGCTTAGAAGCTGATAATGTTGATGCTGATACAAGTCTGACGGTATCTGTAGCAGTAAGCGATGGTGAGTTTACAACCACTCAAAGTTTTACAGTCACAGTAACAAACACAGATACAACTGTGCCGCCGACTGGTAGCTGGGATGAAAACGCTGTATACGTAAGTGGCGATGTAGTTACTTATAATGGTGTTGAGTACAAAGCGAAATGGTGGACTCAAGGTAACCGTCCTGATTTAGGCGGTGTGTGGGAAGCAACAACTCAGCCTGTAGATGATACTGGCAGTGTTGTATGGCAATCATCAGCTGTTTACAATACTGGTGATGAAGTTTCCCATAATGGCAATAAATACCAAGCTAAGTGGTGGACTCAAGGAAATGTGCCTGGCTCAGCTGACGTATGGAAATTACTTTAATGTAAATGCTGCTTAGCCTACTTCTAGGCAGCTATTTAAAGTACCTTTACCCATTCAAAGCAGCTTTTTAGCTGCTTTTTTTGTGTTTCAAGCAGTATGTTCCATATTGTAGTTATTATATAAAAGTAATGGATGATCATATTAAATATATGTATTTGTTATTAATACTATTTAGCGCACAGAATGTTGCTTGTGATAAAACACTCAAAGCAGAGCTCGAAAAAGGCAATGTTGATATGTTACCTGCTGCAAGTTTTAATCAACGCTTATATATGCTGCGAGCAAAGCGGGTTGATTTTATGATAGACGACGCAATAGTAAAATTAAAAGGGGAAGTAACTCATATAGTCAGTGACAATACTCATTGACTCGGTTGTATAGGACTAACCGAGTCGCGTGACCTGCACTTTAATTTTCCCTGCATTTGCACCGTAAAAGCGTATTAAGTCATTAGCAAAAGGGGTAAATTCACCGGAGTGAGCAATTTTAAACTCCCCGCCATCGGCAATCTCAAAAGCGTTATCATCACTGCGGTTTATGGCACCAATGAGTGCAAACCATTGCGCGTGAGGGAGACGACGAAACGGTTCTAATAATGTCATAGGAATTTCTTTAACTCCGAGTTGTACATCATCTCTATTCCAACCCAAAGAGGTACACTTTACGCCATCATCGTACCAGTATTGTTCAGGGTACGGAGTAAAGCGATAAGTCGCACCCTGCTCAAGCATCAATCCTGTTGAGTTATATTGCTCAGCTGAAAATATAATCACGTCTTGGCTTTGTCCAATTTGTAATACCGACATGTTCTGGTTTAGTAGCGCGATATGGGCGCTTAGGCCGGTAAAGTCGATCGCACTTTTATCAGCATAGATTAATTGATAAGTCAGGCTTTTTAATGATTCAGGGCGATAGCTGGTAAGGTTATGAACTCGTGTCGCAACACTGTGGTGAATTAGAGGCTTCATATCACTTTGTTCTTCATCAACTAACACACAGCACTGACGATCAACCAGTTTGAAAAAAGGATTAAACCAAAAGTAATTTTGCTGGTGGCTTAATGCAAGTGGATCTGGGGTGATAGTCATATCATCTTGCGCAATAAGAGCTTGGTGATCACTTGGGAATAGTGAGTGGTAATCAATCTGTGCACTTGTGACAAAGGAGATTGATAAAGGTTGATCCAGTAGCCACTCAATTGCGAAACGCAGACATATATCGGCCAAACCATCACGGTAATATCCGCCGCCAATATCCGAGTGAGCGCCAGCAAACCAAAGCTCTTGGACATTATGCTGATGATTCATTAAAGTCGGCTCAAACGCACGACGCTTTTCATCTAATGCAACACAATGCAAAGCGTTTTCAACGTTGTTAGCAATTGTATGGTTTTCAAAAATCACATGCTCTGCGCCACGGGTTACTTTGGTTACTTTTGAAAGACCAATGGATGCAACAGTGTCAAACACACACAGGTAAACACTGTCACTTACAAAAGGCTCCAAACATTTAGCAAATCGTCTGGCAAGGGCCGCTCCACGGCTAAACCCCGTTAGTAAAATAGTATCGCCTGGTTGGTAGTAAGTTTTAAAATCACTTATTGCGTGATTTAAAATACTGGCTACATCATCATCTCGCGGTGCAAGGGATTGATTTAATAAACGTTTTAAACGGCTTCCCTTAGTACCAATGCCTTGAAAGTAAAAGCTGAGCTGGTTTTTAAAGCGGGTAGTGGGTTCGTTATTTAAAGTGCCACCGAGTAAAAGGTGCAGTTTAAGGATATTAGAAATACTGGCGTCTTCTTTAAAGTGATCAGAACTAAATTGCTCTGCATCACGGGGTTCGTTACCCGTGCCATCAAAGTTGAAAATCAGCGTTTTGTCCGTCATAGCATCATCCCTTATGTGGTTTTTATCACTTTACACAGTAAATATTAAAAATTAAAGACAGCCTTTAAAGTTAAACTTATAAGCCGGGAATTATTAGGAAAACACCCAGCTAAAAATCAGAATTCAAATAAAATTTTTTAAAGACACCCATTTTAAATTAAGAATTCAAATAATATCTTCATGTATCAGTATCAGGCATACATTAATTTGCGGCTTGGATAAGGGAAAAATAACATTTGCAGTATCGGTTTTAATGTCTAGTATTAATAAGGGAACGATATTTTGAGGTATTTATGGCTACAGCAAGGCACCGACAAATAAGTTTAGTTGACACTCGCTATTATCACTGTGTTTCTCGCTGTGTAAGAAGAGCTTACTTGTGTGGCGTAGATAAATACACAGGGCAATCATATGAACATCGAAGAAAGTGGGTCGAAGATAAGTTAATATCGTTGGCCTCAGTGTTTTTTATTGATGTTTGTGCGTATGCAGTAATGAGCAACCATACACATATGGTATTACATGTTGATAATAAAAAGGCTGAGCGCTTAAATGACAGAGCAATAGCCATACGCTGGCATAAAATTTTTAAAGGATCAGAGCTCACGCGCCGTTTTGCTAAAGGAGATAAGTTTTCACCCAGTGAGAAGGGAATTATTCTAGGTTTAACAAAGCAGTATCGCGCGAGACTAATGGATATTAGCTGGTTCATGCGTTCGTTGAATGAGTTTATTGCACGCAAGGCTAATATAGAAGACAACTGCAAAGGAAGGTTTTGGGAAGGTCGTTTTAAATCACAAGCCCTACTTGATGAACCCGCATTAATCGCGTGTATGGCATATGTAGATCTAAACCCTGTTCGTGCTGGAGCCGCAAATTCTCCGGAAACCTCTGATTATACCAGTGTAAAGAGTCGAATTTTCTCAGCCTTAAATGGTAAGCAACCTCGGTTTTTATTACGTTTTTCAGGAATGAGCACTGCACAAAAGGCTAAAGGACTACCTTATGAGTTAACCTCGTACTTAACTTTAGTTGAAGCGACAGGTCGATGTATACGCGCTGATAAAAAAGGCTACATACCTAATAATTTAGCTCCATTACTTGATAGACTAGATTTAACTGCGGAGAATTGGTTAAAACTCACAAGTAAGTTTACAACCGTTTTCCATGGCCCTGTTGGAAGAACTGAATCGTTGAGTTTGTTTTGTGAACATCAGCATTTTAAACGCCGTGCCAATCTTACTAATTGTGAAAAGTTATTGGCGTAACTCTTGTTGTTTCCCGCAAATGATGTTGGTTTTATTAACATTGGTTACTGAAGCCTCTAAAGTTTACTTCTGTCTTATCTATAATCACGTTACTAAATTTTATCGAAAATTATAAATATGTTGAGCTTTTTATATTTCTTATCTGGAGAAATGATCATCATACTTTTATGATGGGTGTCTTTTTTATTTCATATTTAAAGTGGGTGTTTTGTTAATTTTTAGTTAATTTCAAAGCGCTGGTTAAAATATGAATATAAATAGCTGCTAATTTATAACCTTAGCTAGAAAAGTGAAGCGAATGCTTCACTTAAAAAGAGTTACTTATTAATGCAGTTTCATTTTTGGCCTTACGACACGTAGTACTTTTTCGCTTATCCATAGCGCAAAAGTTTTTGCACTACCGTGAATGGCGCGTTGGTGCATTCTATACAACGAAATATACATAAATCGGGCAATTCGACCCTCAATAAAAAAGCTGCTGCTAGTTAGGTTACCCATTAAGCTACCTACGGTGCTATAGCGCGATAAATTAACTAATGAACCATGATCGTTATACTCAAACTTATTGAGTGGTTGTTGGCGCAGTGTCGCGATGATGTTTTTTTCAACACATTGTGCCATTTGATGTGCAGACTGTGCGCGCGGAGGCACGAGTTTTCCACCGTCTTGGGTAAATGCACAGCAATCGCCAAGCACATAAATACGTTCATCAGCATTACTTTGTAGGTAATCATTAACCATGATTTGGTTGCTTCGAGTAAGTTCAAAAATGCCTAACTCTTTTACAAAATCAGGGGCTTTAACACCGGCGGCCCACACCATAATATCGGCATCAATATGTTCATCATCTTGTGTTATAAACCCTGTTGCTATCGCTTGTTTTACTTGGGTTTGTTCGCGTACAGTGACACCTAATTTTAATAATTCACGCTTAGCTGAGCTGGCTATTCGTTCAGGTAGGGCTGGTAATATTCTTGGTCCAGCTTCAATTAAGTGGATATGCAAGCGTTTTGCAGACATATTAGTAAGCCCGTAAAGCTTGAGTAGATCAGATACATGATATAGCTCAGCAGAGAGTTCGACCCCTGTTGCTCCACCGCCAACTATGGCTATATCTAATGCATGCTGTGGGTCATCATCTTGATGTAGGCGAGTAAAGTTATCAAGTAATGCGTGCTGAAAGCGCTCTGCTTGTTGGTTTGAATCAAGGTAAAAACAATGATCTTTAATACCTGGAGTATTGAAATCATTACTTACACTGCCTATTGCAATGACTAAGTAATCATAATGCACTGTGCGCTGAGGTAATATCTGATGACCAAGCTCATCATTGAACGCGCTTAGGGTAATGGTTTTATTGGTATTATTTAGGCCACAAAAAGTGCCGAGTTGAAAATTATAATGATGCTTTGCAGCATGAGCAGAGTAAACAACACCATCTAAATCAGCGTCAATCGAACCTGTAGCCACTTCGTGAAGTAGTGGTTTCCAAATATGGGTGCGGTTTTTATCAATTAATAAGATATCTGCGTGTTTTTTCTTCCCTAGTTTATGTCCTAATTGTGTCGCAAGCTCTAAGCCGCCAGCGCCACCACCGATAATCACGATTTTAGGATGTGTTGTTATCATTACGTTGCCCTCAAAAAGTAGAATACCTAAATAGTCTGGGCAAACTACTTAGGTATAGCGCCCATCAGGGCAATACCTTGGCAACAACTTTATTGTGCGCCTTTTATCCTTATTTGTCAGTAATAAAGACAAAGAAATCAAGCTGCAAAAAAGGTAACATGGCAGTTTATTAAATTTACGGCTATTATTTCCTTTATTAGGGAATTTAATGCAAAGGAATAACATGACGGCTTTAATTACTTCGCTTGAGCAACATTTTGGCTTCAATCAATTTCGGCCAGGTCAACAACAAACCATAGAGCAATTGTTAGATAACCAATCATCACTGGCCATTTTTCCTACAGGTTCAGGTAAGTCTTTGTGTTATCAATTAACGGCACTTCATTTACCTAATCTTACCTTGGTTGTTTCGCCATTATTAGCTTTGATGAAAGATCAAATTAGCTTTCTGAATAAAAAAGGAATTTATGCTGCGAGTTTAGACTCAAGCCAAACCAGTGAGCAAAGTCACACCATTATGAGTGATGTTCGCTCAGGTAAAGTGAAAATACTAATGGTGTCAGTAGAGCGCTTTAAGAATGAGCGATTTAGGGAGTTTATTAATCAAGTGGCGATTTCAATGCTGGTAGTTGACGAAGCGCATTGTATTTCAGAGTGGGGCCATAATTTTAGACCTGACTATTTAAAGCTGCCTAGATACCGGGAAGAGCTCAATATCCCGCTGGTTTTATTATTAACAGCCACGGCGACAAAAAAAGTAAAACGGGATATGAGCGAACGCTTTGCGATTAGCCCTGAGTGTATTGTGCAAACCGGGTTTTATCGTAGTAATTTAGATTTAAGTGTATTGAGTGTAAAAAGTGCAGAAAAAGATATTACCCTAGCCAATATAGTGCGCGAACAACAAGGGCCTGGTATTGTCTATGTGACGCTACAGCACACGGCTGAACAAGTTGCTGACACACTAAGCCGTCAAGGCTTACAAGCTGTAGCCTATCATGCAGGGCTTGAAGATACCTTACGCTATGGTATTCAAGATGACTTTATGGCAGGCAAAATTAATGTAGTTGTGGCGACCATTGCTTTTGGCATGGGGGTTGATAAATCGAATATTCGCTTTGTTATTCATTACGATCTACCAAAATCAATAGAAAATTACAGCCAAGAGATTGGCCGAGCAGGGCGTGATGGTCAGCCATCAAACTGCTATACCTTAGCTAATCTAGATGGTTTGAATACGGTTGAAAACTTTGTATATGGTGATACGCCAGAGCTCAGCGGGATAACACATGTAATAAATGATATTCGCCAACATAATAGTGATCACCAAAGTGGTAGCAGACAATGGGAAATGCAAGAGTACAGCCTATCAAGCGATAGTAATATTCGCCAGCTTGCACTTAAAACCTTATTAGTACAGCTTGAAATGCAAGGTGCTATAACGCCTTTATATGCATATTATGCTGATTTTAAATATAAGTTTTTGGTGGATAAAACTCAGCTTCTTGGCCATTTTGACGCTGACAGACAAGCATTTTTGAACTTGATATTTAGCCATACCCAATTTAAAAAAATATGGGGAACGCTAAATTTTGATACCCTTACTCAAGCGGCTCAAGTTGATAGAAAGCGCGTGGTTGCAGCGCTTGATTACTTAGCAGAAAAAAATCTCATAGCCCTTGAAACCAAACGTATCACGCAAGTTTATGACGTTCATAACGAGGTTATTAATAAATCAGACCTAGCACAGCAGCTCCATAATTACTTTGTAGATAAAGAGCAAGCTGAGATAAAACGTATTGCAGCCTTGATCCGCTTTTTTGAACTAAATAGTTGCTTAAGCTATAACCTTGCTCGTTATTTTGACGATACCCAAGCACCTGAACAGTGCGGTCATTGCTCAGTGTGTAGAGGGCAAGCTGTTAAGCTTGAATATTCACAAACTCATAATTTTGCAGCGGATGAGGTTATCTATCAAAAGGTTGATGAGTTACTGAGTCACCTTACGAGTAAAGGTATTAATAATGTGGGGGTTGAAACGCAGTGCCGTTTTTTAGCGGGAATGAGTGTGCCATTATTTGCGCGCAATAAAGTGCGTCAACTTAGTGGGTTTGGCTTGTGCGAACAGCAGCGCTACAGTGAAATAAAAGCGAAATTACTGGCACGATAAACTCACTCAGGTATCCTAGAGGCTTATTACTTAAAAGTAAGCCTCTATGCCTCACATTGTTAATCCTAAACAAATTCCTGTCACAGAGATCACAGCTTCAACAGAGGCAATTACATGCAGCAATTGCCAAGCATGCTGCTGCCAGTTAGAAGTACAAATACTTACCGATACTGGCGTGCCGTTTCATTATATTGATTATGATAAATGGGGTAGCGAAGTGATGAAACGTGCCGATGACGGTTGGTGCCAAGCCCTAGATCGCAATACTTTAATGTGCTCAATTTACGAAAACCGTCCGCTTATCTGTCGCGAATTTGAAATGGCATCAGACGAATGCATCACCGAACGAGATATCGCTGGGATTTAAGCTGATACGGTACGAAGTACACTTTTGTTAATTGGAGTGGATGTCTGCGTTATTACTATGGCCTCTAGACCTAACGTGAATTGATAAAACCCCTTAAATAATAGCCATCACCGATGCTGATTTATTATGGGTGTCTACGTTGTTTTTTAAAGTTTACTTTCTGAATTAAATAAGTGGGTGTCTTCGTTGTTGAGGGCTAAAAAAGGCACTGTTTAAGGTGCCATAAATTATAATATGTGGGTTTGCAGGAGTTTTACACTTTAATTAACTTTAAAGTAATTTATAAATTGTTTTAATGTTTTAGAAAGCCCAGCTAGTGCAACGGCTTCTTGCGCATTATTTTTTAGTGACACACTGGTCTCTAAAGACATTTTTGCTATTTCTTCCACGCCATTGCTAATCTCAGTCACGGTTGCCACTTGATTTGATGTAGCTTCAACTATTTCAACGACATTATTAAGAGAGTCATTCGCTTGCTGCTGAATTTCATTTAAAAGTTGGTTTGCTTCATTCGTTAAAGTTAAACCGTTTTCAACTTGCGGAACAGTTGTTTCCATTGCTTTTACAGATGCTTGTGTATTTTCTTGTACCTGCGTAATCATTTTTTCTATATCGCCTGTTGCATCTCCAGTACGTTGAGCAAGTTGCCTTACCTCGTCAGCAACAACGGCAAACCCACGACCAGACTCTCCAGCTCTTGCAGCTTCAATTGCAGCGTTTAATGCTAACAAATTAGTTTGATCTGATATGCTGCGGATCACACTTAAAATATCGCCAATGTGCTTAACATGCTCCTGAAGTACATTTACTTGATTAACCGTTGCTTTAACTGTAACTGATATTTGCTCTATTTCTGTCGCGACTTTATTAACAGCAATGCTGCCTTGCTGTGATAATTGAGCCGTTACTTTTGAATTATCTTCTGTTTGTCTCACTGAATCAGCAACAGACCGAATACTGGTACTCATCTGTTCAAGGTTTGATACCGCTGAATTAGTATAATCAACCTGCGCATCAGCAGCTTCTAGGGCTTGTTGAGACCCTGATGCCACACTTGCTGAGTGAGTTGATAACTCATCTGATGAATCAATAATACTATCAACAATAGATTTTAGTTTAGTTTGCATTAGCGCGACAGATGCCATCATACTATTTGGACAACATGAGTCTATTGTTGTGGTGAGATCCCCCTGCGCAATCTTTGCAATTAACTGTGCTGCTTCTTGTGGTTCCCCACCAACAGAATCGCGGATACGTAAACTAATCACATACGCTACACTTGCCCCGATGATCACTGCTAGTGCTGTGAGTATAATCATCCATAATTCAAAGGAACTGGCTACATCGCGAGTTTCTTGTGTGGTTATTTGGTTTGTTTGCTCTTGCAAGTTTATAAATTGGTTTATTACATCCAACCACTGAGTAAATGCAGGTCTTGCATCGCTTAGTAATACACGAGAGGCTTCGTTTATATTGCCGGCACTTTTAGCATCAATGACTTTCTCAATGTAAGGTAATGTACGCTGTTCTATTTGATTGATTTTTTCTATTAAATCTCGTTCTTTATTACTCATCTGAGGCGTTAATTTTGCCATCGCAAGACTTGAAGTTTGATAAAAAGAATCAAGTTCTCGGATAGTATTAAGTACGCCTATTAAGTCGTTTTGATTATTAATCAAAACCACGTCGCGCACAGCTATAGCCCTGTCGTGAACACTGCCTCTAAAGTTAATTGCGTAACGTTGTTTTACTGAATTTACATCAGTAATATGAGTAATATTAGAATTGATAAGGCTTACTCTAGATATCCCAATGACAGTTAAAATCAACATCATAGATAGTATTAGACCAAAGCCGGTAGCTAAACGCATGTTTATTGTCATTATTAATTCCAGTGAGCAAGATTAGCTGTAAGCAGCCTAAGGTTAGAAATATAAAAAGGTGTCCCAGCTACATTATGCTTCATTAGTTTTAAAAAGCGCATAGTTTTTTCATTTATTGCCAATCGTATTTACATATGTAATTTAAAAAGAGTATGAAATTTTTTCTGAGTATCTAAAGTAGGGGCTAATTAGCCCCTTGTTAATTTATATTCAATGAAATTAATCGTATTTTTCTTCCAGCTCGTTTGCAGTGTGCCACTTTTCATGACTTTGTAATTGCGACTCATACTCTACTAAATTCTTAAAATTACTGAGCTGGCCTGCATTTTTTACAATTTCAACGATAAACGACATCATAAAATCAGCTCCTGTTAAAGTATCATTAATCAAATAACGTTTACCTTCTAGCTGGCTGTTTAAATAAGCGAGTATTTTTGTTGCTTCTGAATCTGCGTAACTTTCTAAAAATTGAGTTTTTGCGCCATCTTTTTGTACAAACATTTTCAGAAGTAGTGGCAAAATCGCTGAGCTCTCAGCAAAATGAAGCCACTGCTGATACTCGATATGTTCTTTACTATCAGGGCTTGGCGCAAATTTACCCTTACCATATTGAGTAATTAAGTAGTCAGTAATAGCACCTGATTCAGCAATAACTTGTCCGTTATCTTCTATAACAGGGGCTTTGCCTAAAGGATGGATTTCTTTAAGTTCGTCAGGGGCTAAAAATGTTTCACTATCACGTTGATAGGCAATAATTTCATAATCAATATCGAGTTCTTCAAGTAGCCAAATAATTCGTTTTGAACGCGATTTATTTAGATGATGTAACTTTATCATGATTGTCCTTAAGCGCAGCAAGTGCTGCGCGTTGTAAATTTAAAGTGGTTGATTTACCTGAACAACGGTTTTACCGAAGTTTTTACCATTGAGCATGTCGTTAAAGGCTGATACCGCATTTTCAAGGCCTGTTACTAAATGCTCACGATATTGAATTTTCCCTTCACTGAGCCATTTCTGCATGTCAGTCGCAAATTCATCATAGCGGTGGCCATAGTCATCGAATATAATAAAGCCTTGCATTTTTATACGCTTAGTTAGAATTTGCCCCATTAAAGCGCCCATTCTATCTGGGCCTTGTGGTAACTCAGTTGCGTTATATTGTGATACTAAACCACATAGCGGTACACGAGCTGCTGTGTTTAGTAAAGGTAGTACGGCGTCGAAGACTTTTCCGCCCACATTCTCATAATAAACATCAATTCCAGCGTCACACGCAGCGGCTAATTGTTCTGCAAGATCATCAGCTTTGTGATCAATACATGCATCAAAACCTAGTTTTTCAACAGCGTATTTGCATTTATCGCTTCCGCCTGCAATGCCAACGACTTTACAACCTTTGAGTTTAGCTATTTGGCCTACAGTTGCTCCAACAGGGCCAGTGGCGGCTGCTACAACGACGGTTTCACCTTCTTTAGGTGCACCAATATCAAGTAATCCCATATATGCTGTGAAACCAGGCATACCCATAATACCTAGTGCATAAGAAGGAAAGCTTGGGTCTTTACCTAACGGCATTAGGCCTTCACCATTTGATATGGCATAGTCTTGCCAGCCAGTATAAGCTAACACCCAATCACCTACTGCGAATTCATCATTATTTGATTGCTCAATTTGACAGACTGTTGCACCTACCATTACATCATCAATCGCCACCGGCTCAGCATACGATTTTGCATCACTCATACGGCCACGCATATAGGGGTCAAGCGAAAGGTAAATAGTGCGTAATAATATTTCACCTTGTTCAATGGTAGGAAGTTGAACTGTTTTTAGCTCAAAATTATCATCTGTTGGCGTACCGTGTGGGCGAGATGCGAGGGTGAGTTGTCTGTTTTGAATTGTTTGCATAAAATCTCCGTGTTTATAGGTGGCCGTAAATCTAAATGCTCAGCCGATTTATCGAGTATAAAATAGAGGTTAGGGCTCATGGGCTTTAATTCAATCGCGAGTTTATTTCTGTACAGGTAATTACTATTGCACAGCTGCAATAGTCATTTAGGTCGAAAAGAGGAACGCATTGTGTTAAAAATAGGCATCTAAAAAATATTAAGGCTTAAAATGAGACATTATTTTTCACTGAGCTTAATAAGCTGTTTACTCGCAAGCTTTAATTTGAGCGCAAGTAATCAAGTGTTGTCAGTTGATCAGGTTGCCCTGCAAGGAATGCAATTTGCGTTTGATAATGACGCAAAAGTTGAACCTAAAAACAGTGATTTTACTGTTATTAATACGGTATTAATGAGTAGCGAGCAGGGGAATCGAGTGGCTGTCGTAACAATACGTAACGATGCATCAGGATCACGTATCATTGAAAACCAACACTTAATGGCGTTATTTGCAAATGGTGGCCGCAAGTCACCCTTATCACTTCCTGATGGCGTTAAATTAGAAGATGGTGAGCAGCGCTCGTTTACTATTTCGTTTGGTGAGTCGGATTACCCGATTTTAGCTGTGTATACTAGTAATAACTTAAATTAGGATAATAATGAAATACTTCATAGCAGCTGTCGCATTAAGTCTTAGCGCAACGCCAATACTTGCAAAAAATAGCACTGACTTTGTAACTGATAACACGTTTACAAAAGGTGTTGAAGGTCCTGTTTTTTATAAAGGTTATTTATATGCCGTTAACTTTGCTAAACAGGGCACCATAGGTAAGGTAGATAAGCTAGGCAAAACTAATTTGTTTATAAAACTGCCAAATGACAGCGTTGGTAATGGTTTGCAGTTTGATAGCCAAGGTAATTTATATATAGCTGATTACGTCAATCACAACATCTTAAAAGTGCCAGCGAATAGTCAAAGTGTTGAGGTGTTTGCGCATAATAGCGATATGAATCAACCTAACGATATTGCTATAACCAAACGCGGTGCTTTATTTGCAAGCGACCCAAACTGGACAAACAGTACAGGTAAGTTATGGCGTATCAATGCTGATGGTAGTACACAGTTACTCGAAGAAAATATGGGAACTACCAATGGTGTGGCGGTCAATAGCGATAATAGTAAGCTCTACGTGAATGAAAGTGTGCAGCGAGTTATTTGGCAATATGATTTAGATAGTGAACTAAACATCAGTAATAAGCAGCCATTAATTAAATTTGACGATCATGGTATGGATGGCATGCGCGTTGATAACCAAGGCAATATATATGTAGCCCGTTACGGCGCAGGTGTGGTATTAAAAATCAGCCCAACAGGCAAAATATTACAAACTTATATCTTAAAAGGGCAGCACCCAACAAATGTGGCGTTTAACGATGAGCAAACAAAGCTGTTTGTCACCATGCAAAAACGTGGTGCGATAGAGGTGATTGAGCTGTAAAAATGGCAAATATTAAACCCTCTAATATTAAGTGCTTTGTAACTCCAGAGAGCTTTAATCGTTGGCTTGAAGAAAATCACTTTCATTATCAGCAGATATGCAATTACCTGACGATTTTTTACAGACATTAGTTTCCAAGCCAGACACACAAACGTATTTTGACTCATCAAGAAAATCAAACAAACATATTATCTACTATGTGTTGAGTTCAGCTAAAAAAACAGATACCCGCGAGCGCCGGCTTGCCAAGTATTTACTGATGCTCGACAACCAGTAAAAACCATCGTAGTAAAAGTAGCTTAAGACTGCTTTATTCTTTTCAATACAAACTTCGTTCGTTAGTTCTACAACGCTATTGTGAGCCAGTGGTGGAGTAATGCGCTGCTATTGCTAACCGCAGGTGATTGTTTTGCCTTTTTTAAATGATTTTATACTTTACTTTAACTTCACTTTCGTGCAAAAAAAGCACAGTTCAAAGGAATTATAAATTTACAAAGTTGGTTTTATTTGGAATAGTTTATATTGACTTGGTGTGTCTTTATGACTAAGTTAACACTGTATAAAGATAAATTATAACTTAGGTCTTGGTTTAACAACTTTAAACCAGTAGTCGCTGTACAAGTAATTTGAAATATAAAAAAGGTTAAATGCTTATACTATGAATAATAAATTCCACACAATTACAACTCAATTCAAAAAATCATTACTCACCACTTTAGTTATTTCAGCTTCTAGTACGGCTTTTGCTAATGATGCTGATCAGCTAGGCAAAGAACAACTAGCAAAAGAAAAATTAACAAAAGAAGATATCGAACGCATAGAAGTAAAAGGCTACGCAGCGTCTGTTGAAAAGAGTCTTAATATGAAACGATTTGCAAACAGTGTTGTTGATGCTGTATCTGCAGAAGATATCGGTAAATTTCCGGATCAAACCGTAGCCGATGCATTGCAGCGCATTCCGGGTGTACAAGTTGAAAAAGATTTAGGCGGTGAGAGTGATCGAGTAAGTATTCGTGGTACAGCGCCTCATTTAAACATTACCTTATTAAATGGCCAAAGTGTTGCTTCAGCGACAGCATCGGCATCTATTACTCGTCCATCACGTGGTTTTAACTATTCACTTTTGCCTGCAGAATTAGTTGATACTTTAGAAGTGTTTAAGTCAGCTGAGGCTGATGTTGATGAAGGTTCTATTGGTGGCACCGTAGTGGTCAGAACACGTAAGCCTTTAGACAGTGAATCTAACTATGCCGCATTGTCAGTGAAAGCATTTCATTTTGAAAATGCCGATGAAACTAAACCCTATATTTCAGGTTTATATTCTTGGAAAAATGAAGCAGAAGACTTTGGTTTTAATGTGGGCTTTGTGCGCAAAGAACTCGCAACCCAAAGAGATAGTAAAGAGGTAAGATTCGGTTACCGTAGTATAGATGCCAATGGTGATGGCAATAATGAGTATTACCCTGGGGCAGTGGGTTATAATCGCTATGCCAGTGACTCGGATTTAAATACAGTGACGGCTACCTTGCAATACGCGCCTTCAGCAAACTTAGATATCGTATTTAATAGCTTGTATTCAAAATCTGAGCATGAGTCATACGGTACTTATTCCAGCGGCTTTATATTACAAAATATTGGCAATATTGAGCAAGCCGATATTGTTGATGGGACTGTAGTCGCTGGAACTTTACCTGCCCATAATAATTTAGGCTATTACGGAAATGCCGGATACCAAGGTGAATTTAAAACTCAAGCTCACGATATTAAAATTACCTATTCAAAAGATAACTACACTCTGACAACACAGTTTGGCTATAGTAAAGCTGAAGGCGCTGTAAGTGACGTATATTCAGAGTACTATGCAAACACTGACGCTTCGTACAGCATCGAAAATGGTATGCCTGAAGTTGTATTATCAGATTCTCTTACGCCTGCCGATTATCGCTTAGACTACAATCATAAAAATGATATAGCGAATGATTCCGATGAGAAATATGTGCAATTTGATTTTGAGTACCAACTCGATAATGATTACTTTACGGCGATAAAAACCGGGGTTAAATACCGTGAACACAGTAAAGCCGCAAACTTAATTAAAGCAAATTATCCTAAAAAGGGAGCTGATGGCAGTACGAATAATTTAGGTCAGTTTGCAACTACCACCGTTAATGATTTTATGGGCGGTGAGAATGCCATTCTATGGCAATTTGATAATGCGGCTTATAGTAATTGGATTGCTTCTACCGAGCCATCAACAGCGCCTTATGAACATCTAGATTACACCTACGACCTACAAGAAAGCATTACTGCAGGTTACGTTAAAGCATTGTTTTCATTTAGTGATTTTCGCGGTAACTTAGGTGTTCGAGCTGTCAAAACCGATGTTGATTCGCAGTCTATGCAATACACTGGACGTAGTTTTGATCCGCAAAATATCGAAGAAGTTGACTTTTCTACTAGTTATAACGACTTCTTACCGAGTTTAAATATCGCTTATGATTACAGTGATGAAATCATCCTGCGTTTTGCAGCAGCAAAAGTGATGTCACGTCCAGATTATGACTTTTTATCAGCGCGCAAAAGTGGTTACTGTACCGAGGCAACGGGTTGTAAGGGCAATGAAGGAAATCCTGATTTAAAACCATATCGCGCTTCGCAATATGATTTATCAGCAGAATGGTATTTTAATGAATCATCTATTTTATCGTTAGCTTATTTTTATAAAGATATCGATTCATACATTACAAATAGCACCGTTGATAAAGAGTGGCTGTGGACAGATCCAGATACCGGCGTTGAAGAGCTACGGACTTTCTTAATCACTCAGCCATTAAATGGTTTAGGTGGCGAAAACTCAGGCTTCGAAGTTAATTATACGCAAAAGCTAGGTTATGGATTTGGCATTCAAACTAATTATACTTACTCAGATGCTGAGTTAGATCAAACAGCTGAACAGGTCGCTGCAGGAGAAGAGGCCGTTCTGCCTAATAATTCAGAAGATACCTTCAATGCCACAGTGTATTACGAGAATATGGGCTTTAGTGCAAGGGTTTCATATACTTATCGTTCTGAATACTTTTATACAACTTATCTAGGGCTCAACCAGTACATTGATGACTTTGGTCAGTATGATTTGAATCTTAGCTACAATGTTACCGATAATCTGAATGTGGTATTTCAAGCCATTAATTTAACCGATGAAGACCAGCGTTCAATGTCAAGTAACAGCACTGGTATGTCAGATGGCAATCGTCCACTTGCTATTCATAATTATGGCCGTAGATTCTTACTCGGCGCCCAGTATAAATTTTAATTCCCCCATATACGATATAAATAGCCGAGAGTCCTCACTATCGGCTATATTTTTTCACTTGTTAGGAAATCAATGATGATCCGAGTAATTTTCTCTGTGCTCATATCTGTTACTTTAATCGCTTGTCAGTCCGCTCCTTTAACACCTACTACTAAACAACAACCTAACCCGCTGCTTGCAACTATTCATACCGAGGATGTTGTTCGTGAATTTCGCGCCGCATGGGTTGCGACTGTTGCGAATATTAACTGGCCGCAGCAACCAGGCATGCCAGTTGAAGAGCAAAAACGTCAAGCAATAAAAATATTAGATACGCTGCAAACGAATAATTTTAATACAGTTATCTTTCAAATACGGCCACAAGCTGATGCACTTTATCAAAGCTCTACTGAGCCATGGTCTTACTATTTAATGGGGAGGCAAGGGCAAGCACCGGAACCTTTTTATGATCCGTTGCAATTTTGGATTGAACAAGCGCACAAACGGGGTTTAAAGCTGCATGCGTGGTTCAACCCTTATCGCGTTCATCACCCATCGGGTGGAAGTGTCAGTGAGCAGTCAATGAGTGTGCAAATGGCTGAAGATGTCGTACAGCTTAAAAATGGTATGCACTGGTTTATTCCAACTAATCAGTCTGTTATTGATTATAGTATTGCGACGTTATTAGAATTGGTGGAAAACTATGACATTGACGGCCTTCATTATGATGATTATTTTTATCCTTATCCGTCATACAACGAAGGTGAAGACTTTCCAGATCAAAGCCAATATCTAGATTACCAAAGGCAAGGAGGCAAATTAAGTAAAGGCGATTGGCGCCGAGCAGCGGTAAATCAATTTACTAAAACGCTCTACGAGCAGGTAAAACAACTCAAGCCACATGTACAAGTGGGTATTAGCCCTTTTGGTATCTATCGTCCTAAACAACCGGCCACTATCCGTGGTTTAGATCAGTATGAAAAGCTCTTTGCAGATGCCAAGCTGTGGCTAAATGAAGGCTGGCTTGATTATTTTACCCCGCAATTATATTGGCCGATCAACCAATACTCGCAAAGCTATCCATTACTCGTTGCGTGGTGGCAATCGCAAAATACTCAACATCGTCACTTATGGCCTGGTATCAATACATTGATAGCAAATACGGATGCTGGAGTAGACGAAGTCGTTAACCAAATTATGATCAATCGAGCAATGCTTAATAACTCGCCAGGCGTTGTATTTTGGAATGTAAAATCACTCGATAACGCTGATTTCTCACAGGTGATAGAAAAAGGCGTGTTTCAACATCAAGCATTATTGCCGCTATCAAGTTGGCTGCCGGCTAAGGAAGTTAGTAAACCGACAGTGAGCTATAACCAGTATGCACAGGACACAAAATTGAGTTGGCATCACGCACAATCTAAGCTGGTATTTAAAACTCTTGTCTACCTTAAATATGGTGATGATTGGCAATATAAAATTTACCCATCAATGATGCGTTCAATCACAGTGGCAAATAATAACAACGGACATCCACTTACCCATATCCGAGTTGTTGCAGTAAGCCGTGATGAAGTGCTTAGTGAAGCAATGGAAATACAACTTGAGTAATGCCGTGTTTAACAAGCTAAGTGACAGATAACAATGACTAGTGTAAACCTTGTCCTAGCAATGAGCTGTCTTAGTTAGCAGTTAAATTAAAAATTTCTATCGCAGCATAAGCTTGATAAATATTAAACCAAGAAAAAGCGCGCCGGGCAGGGCACGCTTGGGGTATCCTGTGCAGCATGTGCAACTGGATCAGAACTCAGGTGAATAGCGCACTGCAACACCTAGGGTACGACCAATAACGCTATAATCACTCACTGCGTTAAAGTGATTTGCGCCGATTTCTGGTGTTGGTGGAGCTTTATCAAATAGGTTATCAATACCAAAGTTGAGTGCAATAGTGTCGGTTGCTTGCCATGATGCGGCAAAGTCCATGTAATCTTGTGCATCAATTGTTTCACTTCTATCTACAGCGTAGTCTACTTCACCAATTCTGCGCCAGCCTAATTGGAAATTCATGGTATCTAACTGCCAATCAAATGTGGCACGATGTTTATAATCAGCCTGTAATATACTGGCAAAATCGCCAGAACAAGCACTGCCGTATGTACCTTTACAATCCATCGTTGCTACGGTGCTGTTATTTTGGCGAGTTTGTTTTGTAACAAAGTTTGCTTGGTACGATAACCTAAAGCGGCCACCTAAGTCCATTGGTGCATCAAATACATAATTTGCTGCTAAATCTACACCAGCTTGCTCAATGGCGGCAAGGTTAAAGTCATTAACAATGGCTGTGCTGATAAAGCCAGTGTTTGGATCGCGTAATACCGCGCCACAAAGCGGGTTATTTGGATTCGGATCGTCAACATAGCAGCTTTGTAATGCAGCACCAGGCTGTATTTGGCTAACTGCATCGGTTACTCGAATACTGTAGTAATCCAGCGATAAATCAAAGCCTTCAATATAGCTAGGTGTGTAAACAACCCCTAATGTATCTGATTCAGCTTGCTCTGGCTTAATATCAGGGTTGCCACCGTAAGTGTATGCTGCGGTACTGGTGTCAAACTCAGTGCCTGCAGCAGGTGCGCCAAATGCTGCACATTGAGCTGCGTCACCAGTACCAAGTAAACATGGGTCACCGTCGTAACGCCCTGCCAAACGTGGTACAAATTGGTCGCTATTTTGATCAAATAATGCAAGCGAAAGTGATGAAACTGGACTGGCAAACTCACCTAAGTTCGGCGCTCTAAATGCGGTTAGCCTATTTGCACGTACACGAATATCATCGTTAATTGCCCAGTTAATACCAAGTTTGTAGGTGTCTTCGGCTTCTGTATTTGAATAATCCGAAATACGGTAAGCACCTTCAAAACTGAGCTCTTTAGCAAATGGCATATCGACCAATATTGGCACCAGTATTTCAGCATAGAACTCACTGCTGTCAAACCAGGCATCCATATCAAATGCGCTAACAGAGGCAAAGCTAGTGCCGTTTCTAAATGCGTCTCCCGGGGTTTGTTTTCCGGTTTCTTTACGGTATTCATAACCAATCGCAAAGTCTATATAACCTGCTGGTAGTTCAAAGAGGGCGCTTGAATCGCCTGATAAGGTAGCCGCAAATACACTTTGAGTACGCTCTCTCGTGGTATAGAGCAGAGGGTCGCTAAAGTCGCTTAAATCTAAGTTAGGATCAAAAATATCCATGCTGTTAGCCATACTACTAAAACGGCTATTACCGCTACTATCAACTTTATAAGCATTGCTATAGAGCGTGGCTACTTCGTCAGTTTGGCCATATTGGCCATAAATATCGTAACGTAAATAGTCGTTTATATCGCCTTTAATGCCTAATTGAAATTGCAGTGAATCGCGCACAGCTTCGGTATTTTGAACGCCTAGGTTTAGGTTTCTATCAACATTAACTAATGCATTACCTTGATCGTCAAACGTCAGTTGTTGGCGCAGTTCATCAGGGATATATTGGTTATCTTGAGTGAGGGTCACTTGCTCATTAACAAAAATAGGTGTTTGCCCACTTGCACCTGCACCATTTACTGTGACTTTTGAATACATAGCGCGGCCATAAGCTATAGCACTGTCAGCTACATCAACATCAAATAGTAGACCAGCTGACAATCGTTCCATTGGTTGAGTTAGGTAACGATCAGCGGTGTAATCACTGGTTTGTCGATCAGTAACGACTTGGCCTGCATCGTCTATTGCAAGGCTGTTGCCCGATGCAACGTCAGTATAATAGCCACCGCTGTTGATCATGGCTGTACTATTCTCAAGTGCCCAGTCTCGTTCACCGGCCAAGAGTTCTTTACGCTCTGAATAGCCAACATAGCCGGTTACATGGCCGCTACTATCAGCAATATCACCACCAAAAATTGCTTCAAAGTTGAGCTTTTCATTACCGCCATCTGCGCTTTCGTAGCTACTTGAAAACTCGGCCCCTGTAAAATCATCATCAAGTACAAAGTTCACGACTCCCGCTACTGCATCAGCACCATATACGGCTGCTGCGCCACCCGTAAGCACATCAACTCGTTTAATGAGTCCTGCAGGAATGGTGTTTACATCAACAGAGTTACGAAAACTAAAAGGGACTGCACGTGTACCATCAATTAACACTAGCGTTCGGTTTTGACCAAGGCCACGTAGATCTATCGTAGAAGAGCCAAATGAATCACCCACAGTTGCGCCAGTACTATTTGCACCTGCTGCAGCTTGCGGTAATTTTGCTGTAATATCTTCAACATTGACTGCACGGTCAAGGTGAATTTGTTCTTCATCCACACTCACAACAGGACTGCTTGAAACCAACTCAGTGCGTTGAATTCGAGAGCCCGTTACAGTGATCACTTCAGGCTTTTTCTGCACTGAAGGTTGTTCTTGTGCTAATAAAGTGGGGCTTGTTGCTCCTAGGGCCAGAGCAATAGGCGAAAGTAACATGAGTGGGCGTAAGGACTTAGAGTTACAGTGTTTCATTATCATTCCCGTCATTATGTTTGCTATTATAGGTTGTTGTCGTTGTCGGCACATTTAATGTGATTGCCTAGTTTTAAAGCATTTTATCGATCATTGCAAATAATTATTCTTTATTTTTTGTTTTGTAAGGTATAAAGTATTCCTGTAGGCCGGATATCCCATTGTTAATTAATATATTGATTTATAAGGTAAATTCTATGCATCAACACATACAGCAACTTTACGCCAGTGCAAAAAAACAACACAAATTAATAATAGGTCTGATGAGTGGCACATCATTAGATGGGCTTGATGTTGCTTTATGTAAGGTCTCAGGCCAAGGTATGAACACTAAGATAGAGCTGCTAGCATTTGATACTGTTGACTATGATGCTGATTATAAAAATAAAATAAAAGAAGTTTTTGCAAAACGCGAATGCGATCTGGAATTAGTAACGTTATTACACCCATGGGTGGGAACGCTTCACGGTACTATGGTAAATCAGTGTCTAGCTAAATGGAAAATCGACGCGGATGAAATTGACGTTATAGCTAGTCATGGTCAAACTATCTATCATTGTCCTAAAAACCAACATGGCCGTAATAATTTTGGTGATGCAACCTTACAAATTGGTGATAGTGACCATCTAGCTGTTACTACAGGTATCACTACCATTGGTGATTTTAGACAAAAGCATATAGCGGCTGGTGGGGAAGGGGCACCCCTTGCGGTATATGGCGACTACTTGTTTTTTACCAGCACCAATGAAAATCGAATATTACTTAATATGGGTGGCATAGCTAATTTAACCTATTTGCCTAAAAGTGCAGATCCCAGCGCTGTATTTAGTTCAGATATTGGCCCAGGGAATACTATTATGGATGCCTATATTCAGCGTTATTTTCAACCGCTTCATTATGATAAAGACAGTCAAATCGCAAGCCAGGGTAATATAAATCACGCATTATTAGACCAATTATGCAATAACGAGTTTTTCAATTTGTCTTTTCCAAAAACAACAGGGCCCGAAGTATTTAACTTGCAGTACTTAGCTGATGCACAGAAAGCAAGCGGTACCACAGAGCTAACACATGAAGATATAATGGCCACATTGAATCGCTTTTCGGCCCAGGTAATAGCTAATGCGATTAATGATTGTAGTAAAAAATTAGATAACGTAATGGTTTATGCTAGCGGCGGTGGAATTCATAATCCTTTATTAATGCAGCATATTTTGGCGCTTTGTCCTAAGTTAGTTGAGATTAAAAATACCCACTCATTAGGTATTGACCCCGACGCAAAAGAAGCTGTGTTATTTGCTATCCTTGCTAATGAATGCCTCGCAGGCGGAAAAAATCGTTTTGGCAATCCAGAGCAAGGGATTCCAAATGTGACTATGGGTAAAATTAGCTTTGCAGATTAGCTTAAAAGAACGATAAAATTGAGCTGCTAAAGTGAGTGAAATAGTGGCGTAATGAATGACTTTTAGTGCCGGTTGCGTTTGTTATAATCGGCGCTAAGTAACCACTTTCATGTGGTGTTATAATCACATCAAATTCAGCACTGTCTTTGAGAGTGGCATGAAGCCCGTGTAGTATCAGTTGTAAAACATATTCATTACTGTCATCACGAAAACCGATATGTGATAACACTAAACTAACGTGGCCAATTTCAATATCTTCAAGAGATAAAATGTGCTCCACACAGTAACGGGCATCACGAGCAAGCAAATGCGTTGCATTTAACGAAATAATATCACCTTCATGGGCACCCTCAGGTAATACGCAAACAAGACGGACTTCATGCTGAGCATTGGCAAATAAATACAAGGTATCGTATTCCATTGTATGTGCCATAGCCGCTGAAAGCGGGTCTTCAATTGATTGCAGTGCAAAGTTTAATCGCACTAGTGGATAGCTCATTTAGTTCTGTCGTCTTAGGTGATTAAGTTAAATCGGATACAAATTATCCATTAATTAGATTGCAGAATTATGACTGTTGTATAAACAAACATAGTTTATGGAGATAGTTCACTTAGTTGTTCTTTCTGTTCCAAAGTTGGAATGGTTTCTTACAAGGCTGGAATGCAGAGCCATATGTAGCAAGGGCTACAGAGGAGGTGCTAGCGTTCCCTATTTGGGTTTTTCTGATAGGGTTTAGAATCAGCGTGTTGAGCTACCAATAGCTTGATATATAACCCCGTAAATTCTGAGTCAATACTATATCTTTTTTTGCAATTAATACAGCATGGTTAGCGATTTGCATTTATGCGGGATTTTGTAACTGTAGTGCGTAGATCTTTAAAGTTTATGGGGCAGATTTGAGTGAAAAGAGACGGTCACAGTATTCTAGTGTTGAACTAAGCCGCTACGCGGAGATCCTATTCTGAACATTTGAGCCACACTTACCTTGGGGTTATCCCATAACTTGGAGGTAAGTCATGAATACACTCATAGAACAAGTCAAAACTGAAATAACCTATCGAGGTTATTCACAAAGTACATGTAAAAGCTACTGTGAGCATTTGCTTAAACTCAGCCATTACTTTAATAAACCGCTCGATTTGATTACGGATGACGAGCTTAACGCCTTTTTTAACGATCCCGCGATTCGTAAACTGTCTAGAGCAAGCCAAAAAGTACAGATAAACAGCATTTGGTTCTTGTTTAAGAATATTTTACACCGGCCACTTAATTTAGATATTACGCTGCCAAAAGCAAAATTACGCGCACCCACCTATTTATCACGTGATGATATGCAGCGGCTTATAGAAAGCTGCACTGACATGCGATTGAAAACATTAATAGTGGTGTGTTACGGCTGTGGTTTACGTATTAGCGAACTGCTACGCATTAAAGTGCAAGACATCGATGGCCAGCGTAAAACTATTTTAATTGAACAAGGTAAAGGGGATAAATCACGTTACGTAGTTGTATCAGACAGTGTGCTGAATCAATTACGTTGTTACTGGAAAATGTATCACCCAACGGGTTGGATGTTTTACTCGCGATTGTTAATGGATAAACTGATGTCAGCATCGACCTTCAGGAAGCCATTGAAAAAACATGCACGGGCATGTGGTCTAGCGCACTGTAATCCACATGCTTTACGCCATGCTTATGCAACACACCAACTTGAATCAGGTATGCCACTTCATCAACTGCAACATCAGCTTGGCCATAGTGATATTAAAACCACGCAAAGTTACTTACACTGGTTACCTGAATTAGGGCATGGCGGCATTGATTTGCTTGCAGGTTGGGCTAAACAATGAGCGCTTTGCATCTCGCTGATATTTTAAGCTCAAATCTTGAGAATTATCGGCAGCACCATACGATGAGTCATCAACAACTGCGAGTCTGCCAACACCTTCAATCATGCAGAACGGGTCAGTTAGGTTACCAAGCATGGTAATGTGATAACTGTAGTGAAGTACAACAAATTGGGTGTAGTTGTCGAGACCGTCATTGCCCACGTTGTCAAGGCATGGCCACGGCTAAGTGGGTGCAAAAACAGCAAGAGGATTTATTACCATGTCGGTATTTCCACCTTGTTTTTACGCTCCCTCATGAGTTGAATATCATTGCTCACTATAACCCAAGTGCGTTGTACCAAAGTTTATTTAAAGCCGCATGGCAAACGCTGAGGAAATTTGCGAAACGAAAGAGGCATGGCCAATTAGGCATGACAAGCGTACTGCATACATGGGGGCAGAACTTAAGTCAGCATATCCACTTGCATTGTTTGATACCCGCAGGAGCGCTAAAAAAATCGCATTGGCATGAAATAGAAAAAGGCTATTTATACCCCGTAAAAGCATTATCAACAGTCTTTAGAGGTAAAATGCTGGCGGCACTCCATGAATGCGATAGTTCATTCGCGAAGATAAACACGCCAACAAAATGGTGCGTGTATAGCAAAGCCTGTTTAACGTACAGTGAAAAGC
>NZ_JASDCD010000025.1:0-54515 GCF_030408095.1 Pseudoalteromonas sp. APC 3893 | reverse complement strand
ATGGGATAATTTAGCTGAATATTTCAGCCGTAAAATAGCCTGTAATTTACTCATAGATATAGGTCTTGTTGACATGATTGTTATCTTCATCAAATGATTTAGATAACGGTTTAACATACCTACAAAAGTGATAAAACGTGAACTCGGAAACGAGTGGCATTAAGCTTTGATCGGCAAAATCATTAAGAACACAAAAGTGATCATTATAGAGTGATTTTCGTGATCAAAGCTTAATGAGAATAAGCGATCAAAGTTAATGCCATTGGGTGATCAAAGCTGGGGAGAATATGCAGCCTTAGACACTGTCAAGGCGACAAAGGTGTGCAGCTGCTTTTTTCGCCTGCAATTTATTAACTTCATAATACATCGTGACAACGACAAAAGAAGCTAATAAAGCCAGAGCAATATTAACCGAAGCGGCGGTTAATATTGCTCTTTTAACACTCCTAATCTCTAAAGGAATATAACTGACTAAAATGGATTGCCAATTAAATTATCGGCTCCAGCAATATATTCAATTTGAGCAAGTGCATCGTCTGACAATTCTTGAGTGAATAGCAGCGTTAAGTTATGTTTAGCTCTTGAGCAACTAACATAAAACAAGTTTCGATTGCGTTCATAGGTATTTATCTTGTCTTGAGGAGGTGCTTGGTTCATCCATTCAAGCATTTGATTCCAATTGTAATGGTTCCACCCACGACCTAAGACTACCAACACGTTGTCAAATTGCGCCCCTTTTACACCGTGCTTAGTTGAAAAAGGTGTTTTCTCATCAATGTACTCGCCTAAATTTTTTACCTCTTTATAACTTACCTCTTTGATTTTATGTAGCTTATTATAAAAACGCTTATCTTCATCCGACAAATCATTTGATTTTTCTCGGTCTTGAATTTCGTCATATCTTTTCTCAGATTCATATACTTTCATTGGCAGACGAGGAGTCTTCGTTTTTCTTAGTAACTCCATAAGCTCGCCAATAGTGCCGGTGTCTCTTACTTTAATTAGCTTTTCTAGGTTTGTTGCCCAAACTTTTTTATCTGTTTGACTAGCAAGCCGTAGATGACCTTGATTCACTATCTGAAACAACTCACCATAATTACGCTGCTCAAATGCAAAAGAAACAGGCTCTACAATATCTAAAAAATATTTAATGTATTTATCAGCTTTTTTAAGATAATCATCCGTGTACGTAAAGCAACTAGCTAGATTTTTAAATTGTTGCTCACTAGCAATAAGATTGTTGGTTAAGAAGAGGATTTTAGTTTTCTCAGGTCTCATATCCCAACCATCTTCCTCAAGCAGCAGTTTAACTTTCTCTATATACTCCTTAACATCCACTTCTGGCAAGTCACCTTTCCAGTGGCCACCAGTACGCCTGGTTCCCTGCCATTCATTTGAATGATAAACTTTTATGACACCAGCAGAGAGAGGGTTTGATTCCGCCTGAGGTAATTCCGGCCTCATCCGATTTAAACAATCTACAATGTTCTTATCTGAACGAAAGTTAGCTTTCTTACCAATTTCTTCAAGCAAATTGGCATTACTCTCAATCAAACCACAAGCAGACGAGCCATAAATTTTTTGCCAATGATCGCCAAACAAACCAATGATAATTCCTGATTTATTATCTATTAGGTTATTCACAATACTTTGAGCCAGCTGCGCATCGGTATCTTGATATTCATCGATAAAAATAACTGGAAACCTGTTCTTGAGTAGTTTTTGAAATTTAGGGTAAGCTAACAGCTTTCCCATTAAAGCTATGACGTCATCATGATGAAGTGTAATCGAGTTATCATTAATGTTTGCAAAACCAAGGTCATACCTAACTTCTTGATTAATGATGCCTCCAGCCTCTTCAACTCTCTTAACCCACTTCTCTCCTAGTTCAGGTATTAATTCTCTTAACTTAACCTGATAATGCTGCAATATACTCCAACTAAAAGCATGAATAGTGTCTGCAAATATAACCGGGTGATTATCTGTTCTATCTTTAATCTCACCTTTTGCTACATTTGTATATGTTATGCATGCGATCTGTTGTTCATTTAACAGATATTCACTGGATTTTTTGTTTATCAAATACTTTATTGACTCGATGAGAGAGTATGTTTTACCGGCTCCCGCACCTGCTTCCAATCGAAAGCACCTATTGTTATCGATACAAGATCTAAGTTTGGCAAGAGTTTCTTCTGATGCTGTTTCTGCGGGGCTCATCTGGTTCATAGTTACGCTCCCTCTGCTATGTAATCTGCGTCAAGCCATACGAGTCCATCTTTAATATATTTGGGAACTGACCAATCGGACAGTTCAATAGCATACTTAATTGCAAAGTTAGCCTTGCTGTCTTTGCTTTCTTCTTTAGCTCGATTGAATACTGCGTTTTCTAACTCTAAACCTTCGAGCTTTTCCAATTCAAATAAAGCGATATTAGCTAAAATGAAGGCATCTTCAAAGCTTCGGCCACAAATACCCCCTTCATCCTCTGAGACTTGGTAAGCCAGCCCACGGCATCCAGAAACTTTATCATCAGACCCTTTTTCCATGAGCTCATTTAAATCAGCATAACCTGCTTTGCCAAACCAGTTTGATAACCCAGAATTACTGGAGTGAGTCCCGTTACTTACTATAGAGGCGGGGTAACTTACCCTTTGCTCTCCTTGGGAGGCTTTCACCGAATCTAAATCAGTAATAACTAATGTCTTTAACTCGAGAAAATCAATAAACTTATAGAAGTGATGAGCATAGGCTCCGCCGACTTCAACCACAGACATGTATTTTCGCCTTAACTTAGTTTGCTCTACATCGTCTGTTTTTCGAATCATTTCGGGAAGCAATATTCTCTCAGTAGCTCCTTCAATTAATATTGCTCGATCAGCGAAATACAGATCACTCTTAGTTAAAGTTAAATACTTGTGCAAAAACTCTTTATCTGCTTTTACTTCCTCTCCTTGAAAAGCTTCACCTAGATCCTTTACTTTAGTTTCTTGGCCATGCTTTGATAGAAAGTAACGAACTTTACTAAAATCCGCTTCATTGGCTATATGAGATGAATGCGTGCTAACAACAAATTGTACTGGCCAGATATTTCCATTATTTAATTGCTTTTGAAACTCACTAACAATTTCATCCAGCTGCCTAATAAATACTTCCTGCATTTGCGGATGAAGGTGAGCTTCTGGTTCCTCAATGAAGATCAGATGTCCCTTTGGTGGTGTCGATTGAGATTGGAAATCCCGAAAATATTCATAAATTCTAAAAAGGATAAAAATTAGGTTTCTAACCCCTAAACCGTTGTATGTTTCAGGTAAAGTAAAATGATCTTCACCCTCATAAAATACACGAGTATTACTTTCCAGCAAAGACTTAACATTAAGCTCTGTAGCTGCACTCAAATTGGGATCTTGCAGACCAGGATAGCCAAAAATATTTAGTGTAGGTAATAAATCTTTAACCTTATCTTGAAAATCAGTATCAACTTTTTCTTGTAGTTCCTCTACAACCTTATTTACCTCGTCAGATTTAGCTTTAAAGGCATCTGGGGCACCAGTACTGCTTGCGCTGTTAAAAATCTTACCTAATGATTTTCCCAGAACATCCCTTTCGGTATGGGTCTCATCATCTAAACCCCTTTGAGCGTTAATCAGCCCTTGCAATAAGAGCTTTTTAAACTTCGAGAACTCAACTCTAACCTTATTATTTGGGTTCGTAGGTTCAACCGCATATATGACAACTTCATAATGCAAATTTATAGCGGCTTTTAAGTCCGTAAAGTACTTTTTCCTTTTTTCTTTATCGGTGCAATCTAATACGCTAAAGAAGTCTTTAATTTTACCGTTCTTTAACTGGTAGCAAGCTTGGACATTCGCTTCAAAGAGCTTATCGTCCAGATCAATAATGAAATCGCCTAAAATTCCATAATCATCAGCATCTTCTTGGTAATCAAAAGCCAATTCCAACAGGATAGACGGCATAAGTTGGCGGATGTCTTGCTCAGACTTCTTTTGTTGAAAAGCGTTTAATGCCTTTTCAAACTCACAGAGGCATGATTGATTAAAATCTTCATATTTGATTTTAGGCCCACTTTGAGACAAAAAACTCCTGAAAATTTCTGCTAGAGATGTTTTTCCTGCATTATTCCTCCCCACAATCAACGTCGTTCGACTATCGAAGGTGAGGTTAACGTTCTTTAGTAAACGATAATTTTGAATTTTGGCGCTTTTTAATTTCATCTCATCATCCTTGTTGGCTTTTTTAATCACATCATTTTTATCCAAAATGACACTATTAAGCCTCCTAATCAAGCACAAAACTATTAACTTGAAACCCAAGTAGCTTTAAGCAGAATAAGAATTCATTATTACTTTGAGTTTAATTTGTTGGAAATGCGCTATATTGTCGTTAGATTAGAATATTACACGGAATTAAAAAAGGGACTTCATGAGCAATTCGGGTGCAAAAGCAGCGTTAAAAGGTTATAGACTTCAAACTTTATACATTCTTCACGAAATTCTCCAATCTAGTGACTCTGAACTCATTTTTCAGCCCGAAGGCAACGAGGATTTAGCTGTCTACCAAGGTGAAAGAATAGTGAGGGCTGTGCAAGTAAAAGCTCTTAATGTTCCTCTTACCCTGTCCCATTTTATCGAACCTGAAAAAACAGATACATTCATTCACCGTAGCTTGAATTTATTGAATGGTGAAGAATCCCCGATAGTAGAAATAATTAGTTTTGGTGAGATTGGGAATGAACTCGCAAGTGCATGGTCTAAATCAGATAACAACAGAGAAACGAATCAAGATAAGATTCGAAAAAAGTTAATCAACTTAAAAATATCTAGTTCTCAAGTTGATCGACTATTTGAGTGTTTAGTTTTGAACCCTGTCGCAGAAGACGAACTAAGTCAGGAAGTATCTAAATATTTAAGTAAAACGTTAACCTCGGGATCAATTGAACATGCTTTGTCATTACTTACCTCTTGGTTATATGTAGCTTCTGAAAATAAAACAAAAATTACTCACGAAATGTTGTTTGAAAAGATCAACTCAATTGGTCAATATTTTGCGGAGAGAGAGGCACACCATTTAGAGTGGTTTAAATCTATAACGCCATTAGAAAACAAAAAAAATATTGAAAACAAAGAATTAGAAAAAGATTTCTATCGAGGCGTTTCAACTAGGTTTAGCCATATTCAAGCCAATCTTGACACTATTAGACAAAGCCAATTAACAGTAATCGACAACAAGTTCAAAAACTCTCAAACTGTCATTGTTCACGGCGCTTCGGGTCAAGGAAAAACCACTCTAGCTTACCGTTACCTATATGAATACGTACCTGAACCATGGCGATTACAAATTAATTTTATAGAAGACCGAATCCACGCACAGTCAATAGCACTGGCGATTGCAGACCAATTAGCCATATTCGATGCAACTCTTTATTTGTATATCGATGTGACCCCAAGAGATCCAGACTGGACAGCCCTAGTTAAAGCTTTGCTTGAAAGGCCAAATATAAAAATCTTAGTATCAATCAGAGAGGAGGATTTAGCACGACAAAATATTTCAAATGACCAGTTAGGTTTCCCAGAACTCGTTCAACTTAACCTTTCTCAAGAAGAAGCCAAACACATTTACTTTAACTTGATAGAAAAAGGAGTTGCTAAACCTTACCCTTCTTTTGAACAAGCTTGGTTAGGGTTTGGTGGTAACGGATCTTTGTTGGAATATGTCTTCTTTCTAACTCAAACTGAGTCTCTTAGAGAAAAACTTCGCAGTCAGGTTAGTCGTTTAAGAGCAGAAGTCAGAGAGAGCAAACTGGAAGCATCTGCAATTAAGCTTTTATTTGCCGCTGCCGTCGCAACCTCATATGAGGCTAGAGTAGACATTAAATCACTTGTAAAAACTGCTGAACTAAATGATCCTCAAGGTACTTTCAATTTGTTTGAAGATGAATATTTAATTCGCCTCACAAAGGATAAAGCTCACATAGAAGCATTACACCCGATCCGTTCCAAACTTCTTTCCGAAGTGCTAGTTGATCCAGCATTTTCACCTTGGATTGACTCAGCTCTTTTTGTAATGCCAAGTATTCCAGAAACAGATCTTGAAACGTTTCTCTTATATTCTTTTGTTGAAAACCCTAACGAGTTTCAGAAATTATTCGAAGCTATCAAATGCCTTAATATTAAAACTTGGGGGGCTGTGGCTGGCATAGGCAGAGCTTTATTATGGTTTGGTATTCGCAATCATGTGATAGAAAATAAAGAAGTTATTAACGCTGCCAGATTGCTCGCAGGAAATGATGGCTGGTCACTGCTTCTCCAAAATAATATTGAGGGGGCAATTGAAAAAGATCCAATGGAAGGCTTACTAGATATTCTTGCTAAAGATAATCCAGCAGCACTTAATAACGCTAAAACTATACGAAAACAGCTCAGTGACCCAGAACCAATCTATCAATATCTTAAGGAATGGCTAACTCATATTTCTAATAGTCTTTTAGAGCCTAATAGAAGCAGCAACTGGTCTGGAATGGGCGAGGTGTTATTATGGATAGGAAGATTAGATATTGCTAACGAGCTAAATCTAACTTGGCTACTGACGATTGATATTGAAAAGACATTTGAAGATATTTTGCCCCTATCAGACTTAACTATAGGGCTATTCTATTTTTCCCCTAGCTTATATCTATCATTTATAAATATTAATAAGCAGGAAATTACTTCACTCTTTCAAAAATCAACGAAGACTATATGGCTCGAAGAAAAACAGAATAATCCGACTGCTCACTATATTGTCCCTGATGCCAAACTTAACTCAGATCAACATACAGATCTTCCTCTGCATGAGATGTCAGGAGCAAGGGCGACAATCTTAAGAAGACTATTCCCTGATCAAGAAAAGTACGGTACTCAAGGTTACGGTCACCAAAATATATTGATGGACTTGCCACTTGATGAGAGCTGCAAAAACATTATTAAATCAGCATTACCCTTGCCGCAATTTGTGAGCGTTAACTCAACATGGGCAAATTATGCAGATTACACTTTTAGACCTTATGATTGGCAAGAGTACGCAAACAACATCTTATCGATCAGGGAACAAATCGTAACGGGATTAACCACATTAAATAAAACACTAATCTCGTATTTTAAGAAAAAGAAATCCCAAGCTCTGGTAGATACCGGAAAAATAGAGCCAGAATACTGGGAAAGTCTCGCAAAAATTAATTGGCAATTAACAAAGCTACCGAAACTTGCGGTCGACCCTTGGGGTATAACAAGCGAAGGTACGTTAAACGACCTTAAAGAGCTGAATAAAAAAACTGCCAGTTATATATCAATGCAAGATGACTCAAAAAGTTTTAGAAAATCACTCGGCGATTATGTCTTTCCTTTTACTAACTTTATTAGCCAATCTCATTTCATCTTAATCTTCAATGGGCTTATAGGTCGATTACCGGAAGAACAACACGATGACTTATACAAAAGAGCAGAAGCTATAGGCCACCCATTCGATGAGCACAAAATTCATCTTTCATGCATCAATTTTAATGACGCTCACAGACACTTAAAGCGATTTCAGCATGAATTTAGAATGCTTTTTCATGAGCTTATTCCTCAGCAAAAACTTTGCCAACTAGAAAAGAAAGAAACTGAGAAATATAACAAAATCTGGGCACTCTGGTACCAATTTTCCCACCATCCCCAAAAATACTGGAAAGACTCACCTGACGTAAGAGCTTCGGCAATTATAACTCTGTTAAAAAATGATTTATTTAGTTCAATTAAGTCATCGCTAAACAATATTTCTCAATATGACATAACTGCATCAATTATAGATGAGAGTTATGAATACCAAGGTACGAATGCTCTTTGGATTCAAGTGGAAATTCAAAGTTTTGAGGATATGGAACATGCTTTTATCAACATAGTTGAAGCATTAACAAAAGCTGTTAGACCCATAAACTTTACCGACCTTAAATACTTTGTTCTGGCAGATTTGTGGGATAACTTTGTTATTGTACCCGTTAAGAATGGACATGCTATCTCTAATACGGCATGGGTAATTCTTACGGGAAATTTTGTTGGGGGGGAGTCTGTAATCAACGAAGAAAAACCTTTCCTCTATATACCACGCCCGATAGACACTAAAGATCTGATTTACTTAGGCATCAAAAAGAAAGAAACAGGCCAAGCTAAAGTATTAGAAGATTTAGAGCGCGAAATAGGCAGTATCTTTGCAATAATAAACCATATGCACTGCTATGAAGTCCTAGTGTCAAACGTAAATAAAACCGGTATTGAGGTACTAGAAAGTTATTTATCTTTTTTTCTTGAGCCACTTACACAGAACATAAAAATGGCTGGGTATCTTATAGAAAAAACTAGGGAAAATATTGATGAAGACGATATAGCAATACTTGTCATATTAGACGAATGCGAGCAAGCGATTAACCCATATGAAGAAACAGAAAACAATAAAATAGAAATTAATTTGAGTGACTGTAGAGTATGGGCTGAATTACTTAGCGAGGCATTAGGCAAATTGCAAATTTTAAAAATGAATATGTCAGCCCCAGTATGACTAATTTAATCAAGGTAAGATTAACTCATAGATTATCATTGGTGCCGAAATTTGTTCGCCAACAGATTTACTTTTGTAGTAAGCTTATGTTGTTTGAATATTGCTAGTTATAACCGTTTTAGCTGTAGCACATCTATTTGCAGCCAAGGTTGAGAATAACACTCAGCACTTAAGAAGCAATTTTTTAAGTTCAAATGACAAAATTATATCTCAATGTGTAACCACTCTTTCAAATCCCGTAAAGCGATAAATCGGAACCCCGCAAGCGGCGCCCCCTTGCTTCGCAACCCTGTGAGCGATTTGGCTCTTCACTGCGTAGTGAAGGTTATTCAAGAGATATGCGGCGCTCTGAGTGGCAAGCACTCGATGCTTTCACATATTCTGGATACAACAAAGAGGTCGATGGGCCATTCGAGGCCCATATTATGAAACTAAATAAAGATAAAAAAGTTATTAAATGCATGAATAAATTAGGTTTTTTAACTTAAGTTGGATGTTTGTTTCCTTTAGTTTACCTTGTTATTTACCAATACAGAATGAGCTAAATATTTTTCCGAGCAGGTCATCAGAAGTAAATTCGCCAGTAATCTCATTGAGGTAATGCTGCGTTAAACGCAGCTCTTCTGCCAGGATTTCACCAGCAATATGCATCTCTAATTGGTCTTTACCTGTATGCAAATGATGGGCGGCATTGTCTAACGCATCTAAATGACGACGACGTGCCATAAAACCACCTTCCGTTGCGCCATCAAACCCTATACATGCCTTTAAGTGAGTACGTACTAACTCTATACCATCAGCATTTTTAGCACTGAGACTTATCACAGGATATTGCTGGTTTTCACTCATACCTACTTCATCGCCTGATAAATCAGCTTTATTTCGGATCACCGTCACCCCCATACCGTCTGGAAGCTTAGCCATAAACTCCGGCCAAATAGCGTGTGGGTCGGTGTCTGTGGTGTCTGTACCGTCGAGCATAAATAACACCCGGTCAGCTTGATTTATTTCATCCCAGGCACGTTCAATACCGATTTGTTCGACTCGGTCTGGGCTTTCACGTAGGCCGGCGGTGTCAATAATATGTAGTGGCATACCATCAATGTGGATATGTTCTCTCAGTACGTCACGCGTTGTGCCGGCAATTTCGGTTACAATGGCAGCTTCTCTACCAGCTAAGGCATTAAGTAAGCTTGATTTACCTGCATTAGGGCGACCAGCAATAACAACACGCATTCCTTCACGCATAATACTACCTTGTTTGGCTTGATTGGTGACATTGTAAAGCTGCTCTATTATGGCATTTAAATCACCTGAGACTTTACCGTCTGATAGAAAGTCGATTTCTTCATCAGGAAAATCAATCGCCGCTTCAACATACATACGCAGGTGAATTACTTTTTCTACGAGCGTCTCAATATGCTTTGAAAATTCACCCTGAAGTGATTGTAAGGCGCTTTTAGCTGCTTGTTCACTGGTTGCATTTATTAAATCAGCAATGGCCTCAGCTTGGGTTAAATCCATTTTATCGTTCATAAAGGCGCGTTCTGAAAATTCACCCGGCTTGGCAAGTCGTACACCGTTTATTTGGCTTATTTCCTTTAATAGCATATCTAGCACTACCGGGCCGCCGTGACCTTGTAACTCAAGTACATCTTCGCCGGTAAATGAATTGGGACCCGCAAAGAAAATAGCAATACCTTGATCAAGCTGTTTACCTGCAAGGCTTTTAAATGGCACATAGTCGGCATAGCGTACTTTAGGGCAACGACCAATAATTTGCTCAGCAACACTCTTTGCTAAGCTTCCTGAAACGCGAATAATACCTACACCACCACGTCCTGGCGCGGTTGCTTGGGCTGCAATTGTATCTTGATTGATCATGCTAATAATTTGCCAACTAAATGAATAACGATATGTGCGTATTGTAACCTATGGATTTATTTGTAGCGAATAGCTGTGTTGAAAAACAGGCAATAAAAAAGGCGACCTAAGTCGCCTTTTTCAGTAATAAGGTTTGTTAGCCCCTTACTTTTATTCCTTGTTTTTCCATCCCGCGATAAATATAGAGCATTTGCGCGATTGAAATAAGGTTAGACACTAACCAGTAAAGTACTAAACCAGACTGGAACCATAAGAAGAACACAGAGAAGATTACAGGCATGTAAGTCATCATCTTTTGCTGCATCGGATCAGTCACTGTCATTGGTTGTAGCTTTTGGGTAATAAACATACTTGCACCAAATAATATTGGCAGGATGAAGTAGGGGTCTTTCGCTGATAAGTCAGTTAACCAAAATATAAATTCAGCATGACGTAGTTCTGTTGATTCTAAGAATACATAGAACAAACCTAAGAAGATTGGCATCTGTAGCAAAATAGGGAAGCAGCCACCCATAGGGTTAACTTTTTCTTTGCGGTACATTTCCATCGTTGCTTGACCGAATTTTTGACGGTCATCACCATACTTTTCTTTAAGTGCAGCCATTTTAGGCTGCAGCGCACGCATCTTCGCCATTGAGGTGTATTGTGCTTTAGTAAGTGGGTACATTAGTGATTTTATAATAACTGTAATAGCGATAATCGCTAGACCCCAGTTACCTAAAATACCGTATAACCATTTTAGTAATACAAATAATGGTTGTGAGATAAACCATAACCAACCGTAGTCTACAGTTAAATCTAGGTTAGGGTGAATCGCTTCTAATGTATCAGACTCTTTTGGGCCCATGTAGTAGGTAGCACCAATGGTAGTTTGTTGGTTAGCTTGAATATTGACCGGCTCACCTTTAGTACCTATGATGGCAGCATTACCTGATGCGATTAAACTGTAAAGGGTGTTTTGTTGTTCTTGCGCAGGTACCCAAGCACTTACAAAGTAGTGCTGAATAAAGGCAACATAACCACCTTGTGTATTAATGCTGAGGTTTTTATCAGCCATGTCTGAAAAGCTATACTTTTCATATTTTTCTTCGCTAGAGCCGTAAGCAGCACCTAAGTAGTTTTGGTCAACTAAGTTGCCTTTTTCTTGAACTGTACGCTTAATTTGTGTGTAAAGCTGTACTTGAATCGGCTCAGCTGTGGCGTTGTTTACGTTGTATTCTAGAGCAACATCGTACTGACCTTTTTTGAATACATAGGTTTTAGTAAACGTAACACCTTTACTATCAGTAAACGTTAAAGGAACACGAAGTTCATCACCCTCAAGGGTAAAGTTTTTTTGTTCAGTGCTGTAAACTGGGCGACCTTCTTTTGAAGCGTCAGGGCCGTTTAAACCAATTAAGCCACTTTGTGAGAAGTATTGATTGCCATCAAACTCACCTAAAAGCATAAATGGTGTTTCTTCACCTTTTACTTCTTCATATTGGAGTAGGTCTGACTCAACAATATCACCACCGCGGGTATCAATTTTTACAGTGAATACGTCTGTTGTAACTTCGATTACTGAACGTTTTGCACTGGTTGCTGCAGTTGGTAAATCACCATCTGTAGATGAAGGTACATAATCATCAGAATCAGGTGAGTTAGATTGTAGTGTTTGTGTGTTGGCACTAGGATCGGCTTTAGGTGCGTTGTAGTCGTTATTCCATTCTTGGAACAATAAAAACGATACAAGCATCAAACCGATGAATAAAAACGTGCGTTGCGATTCCATAACAGCTCTTATTTCTCGTGTTGGTGGTTAATATGGGTTGTTTTTTCAGGTACGGGGTCGTCTCCGCCTGAATGTAAAGGGTGACATTTTAATATGCGTTTGAGCGCTAACCAACTGCCTTTTACTGATCCATGCAAATTAATTGCTTGAATAGCATAACTTGAGCAGGTGGGATTAAAACGACAATGCGGGCCTAACAGTGGGCTAATCCACTTTTGATAACCGCGAATTAATAACACTAAACAGAGCTTTGGAAAAGCAACAAGTGGTTTAAGTAACCTCATGATGTTCTATCCTCTGTGTAGATTTAGTGGGTTGATACCATGAATTTAAACACCCGAAACGGAATTTTAAATGCATGATTAAAAGGTGAGCTAAAGATACCTTAATTAACTGTATAATTCTATTGCTATTGGCTTTGTTTATTGGATTTAGCCGATTTGTTAGGGCGCTTTTTAAATGGTGGAGGCTTAGGTGCGCCAGGTTTGCAGCGTTCATTAATTTTACGCCACAATTTAGTTAATTGTTTAGCGAGCTCTTCGTTTGACTGTTCATCAATACCACTTTTAACCATTAACACAATATCGATATTATCAATGGTGTGCTGATTTAAACGAAAACTTTCGCGAGCAAGACGTTTAATACGGTTACGTTGGCAGGCTTTTTTAACTCGTTTTTTAGCAACAGTAAGGCCTAAGCGAGGTTTTGCTTGGTCATTAGGTTTTGCTAATAAGGTAAAAAAAGGAGTTGCAGCCCGAGCGGGTTCATTAAATATGCGAGAGTAATGCGAGGGAGTTAACAGACGTAACTCCCTGCCAAAGTTAAAGTCTTCCACTTATATTAAGCAGAAAGAACTTTACGGCCTTTAGCGCGGCGACGAGCTAATACTTTACGGCCATTTACAGTTGCCATGCGAGCACGGAAACCGTGAGCACGTTTGCGTTTTAAAACGCTAGGTTGAAAAGTTCTTTTCATAACAATTCCATCCGATCGGTTAAAGGTTAAAACATCCTATGCAGGTCGCGATCCTGGCACAGGTGCCATTGCGAGCGCGAGATATTATAGAGGAAGACAACAAAAGTCAATCATAATTACAGCGCAAACACTTTAATTATCAAGGATCCTATTGTGGGATCTTATAGGATCATCATTAATATAGAGTTTTCCACAGCCTCTGTATAAAAAGTGCATAAAAGCTTGGGGTAAGTAAATTAGATCATACATTTTAATCGCGATCTAGTGTCTTTTTTGTTATGATCACTCATTAGTATTAAAAATATTATTTGTTTAAAATCAGTTTGTTACTGTTTTTTATGGCTGAGATCATATTTTAAAAAAAAATCAATCTTGTACTTGTGGATAAAGTACCTTCATAATACTCGGTCTTGGGTTAATAAATTGCCTAAATAATAGTAATTAAAGTATGATTTTTGGTTGTTTTAATGTGACCGGGAATAAAAACTAAATCTTTGGGAGTTTAACTGTGTATCTGTCGGTTTGGCAAAGTTGTTTATATGTATTGCAAGATGAACTGCCTTCGCAGCAGTTCAGTATGTGGGTAAGACCACTACAAGCAGAAAGTACCGAAGATACCCTGACTATTTATGCGCCTAACCGTTTTGTGCTTGATTGGGTAAGAGAGAAGTACCTTAATCGTATTAATGAGTTATTGGTTGAGATCTGTAAAGACGAAGCGCCAGAGTTGCGTTTTGACGTTGGTAGTAAGCCGATTCTTAATACACAAATGGCTGCGCCTGTAGTAGAAAGTACAACCCCTGTAAATCAACCTGCTGCTAAACAAGCGCCTAAAGCGGTTAAGCAAGCTGTTGAACCTGCGCCTAAGTCTGGATATAAATCAAACATCAAAGAAAACTATACCTTTGATAGTTTTGTAGAGGGTAAATCTAACCAGTTAGCAAAAGCGGCGGCAACACAAGTTGCAGATAACCCAGGTGCTGCTTTTAACCCTGTATTTATATATGGCGGAACCGGCTTAGGTAAAACGCACTTATTACATGCCGTAGGTAATGGCATCATGGCGAATAAGCCAGATGCTAAAATCGTGTATATGCATTCAGAGCGTTTTGTACAAGATATGGTAAAAGCGCTGCAAAATAACGCCATAGAAGAGTTTAAGCGTTATTATCGTAGTGTTGATGCATTAATGATTGATGACATTCAATTTTTTGCTAACAAAGAGCGTTCTCAAGAAGAATTCTTCCATACTTTCAATGCGTTACTTGAAGGTAACCAACAAATTATTTTAACCTCTGACCGTTATCCAAAAGAGATTGAAGGGGTTGAAGACCGCCTTAAATCACGCTTTGGTTGGGGTTTAACCATTGCTATTGAGCCGCCAGAGCTTGAAACGCGTGTTGCTATTTTGATGAAAAAAGCGCAGCAGAGTAAAATTAACTTACCTCATGAAGTCGCGTTTTTCATTGCAAAAAAACTGCGTTCAAATGTACGTGAGTTAGAAGGTGCACTTAACCGTGTAATTGCCAACGCTAATTTTACCGGCCGCCCAATTTCAATCGACTTTGTTAAAGAAGCACTCCGTGACTTACTTGCCTTGCAAGATAAGCTGGTCACTATTGATAATATTCAGCGCACTGTTGCTGAGTATTATCGTATTCGTGTATCAGATTTACTTTCAAAACGCCGTAGCCGCTCTATAGCAAGGCCGCGCCAAGTTGCTATGGCATTGTCAAAAGAACTCACTAATCACAGTTTACCCGAGATTGGTGACGCTTTTGGTGGACGCGATCACACCACTGTATTACACGCGTGCCGCAAAGTTAAATCGCTACGTGATGAAAGTCACGAAGTGAAAGAAGATTATCAAAACCTAATAAGAACATTGTCATCTTAAGGCTGACTTTACTATGCAAATAACCATACCAAGAGATCAATTTTTAAAACCTTTAGTGCAAGTGTCGGGTGCTATAGAACGCAAACACACTTTGCCGATTTTATCTAACGTGTTGTTAGAGGTCGTAGATGGTCAGTTGGCCATGACAGGTACTGATCTTGAAATTGAGCTAGTCGCTAACGTATTTGTTGGTGACGATGTTGAAGATACAAAGCTAACGTTACCAGCAAAAAAATTGCTCGATATTTGTAAAAGTTTGCCAGATGGTTGTGAGTTAACATTATCTAGCCAAGATCATCAGTTGCTTTTAACGAGTGGTAAAAGCCGCTTTTCTTTAACAACGCTTGCTGCTGAAGATTTTCCTAATTTAGAGCAGTGGGACGGCGAAGTTGAGTTTCAGCTAACGCGATTAGAATTACGTAAGCTATTAGAAAGCACTCATTTTTCTATGGCTAACCAAGACGTGCGTTATTACTTAAATGGTATGTCGTTTGAAGTTGATAATGCTGATATTAAAACAGTGGCAACAGATGGCCACCGTTTAGCTATTGCACAAAAAGAACTACCGCAATCATTAAATACCCAGCGCCAGTTAATTATTCCGCGTAAAGGTGTACAAGAAATTATGCGCTTAATGGTTGCCGACGAAGAGCTGGTAACTATTCAGTTTGGTGCTAACCATATTCGAATAATCGATACTGAGTTTACATTTACCAGTAAATTGGTCGATGGTCGTTTTCCTGACTATCGCCGAGTATTACCGCGCGGTGGTGATAAAGTCATTACCGCTAATCGTGAATGGTTGCGCAGTGCGTTTCAGCGTGTATCTATTTTATCAAATGAAAAGTTTAGAGGCGTTAGGCTAAACCTTTCTGAAGGTTTACTAAAAATAACTGCAAACAACCCAGAGCAAGAGCAAGCAGAAGAAGTGGTTGAGGTAAATTATCAAGGTGATGACCTAGAAATAGGTTTTAACGTTTCTTATGTACTTGATGTGTTAAACACACTTAAGACTGAAGATGTTTTATTTACTCTTGCAGATTCAAATAGTAGTGCATTAATAGAAGGTGCGGGTGACGAAGAAGCCATGTACGTTGTTATGCCAATGCGCTTATAAGGTTCTATGAGTTTAAGTCATTTAAGCCTCAATGATTTTAGAAATGTTGAGGCGCTTACATTAGAGCCAGTAAACGGTATCAATGTAATTTACGGTGAAAATGGCAGTGGAAAAACCAGCCTTTTAGAGGCTATTTATTACCTTTCTCATGGCAAATCATTTCGTACACCTAAACATAAAAGCATTATAAAGCACCAGCAAAGTAAGTTTACAATTCATGGTAGAAAATCGCTTTATAACTTGTCTATACCTATCGGTATCAGCAAAAGCTTAAATGGTGATACCGAGCTTAAGATTCAAGGCAAAACTAGCCGCAGAGTCTCTGAGCTCGCACAACTCATGCCTGTTCAGGTTATTACACCTGAAAGCTACTCTTTATTTTTTGGTGGCCCAAAAGAGCGCCGTAAATTTTTAGATTTGGGATTGTTCCACGTGGAACAAGACTTTTTTTATTTATGGCAATCATTCAATAAAGTATTAAAACAACGTAATGCATTATTGAAAAGTAAGCCAAGAAATTATTTTGACCAAATTAGGTTTTGGGATAAAGAATTTGTTAGACTGGCAGAACAAATAAATACTTTAAGAATTGCGTATATAAGTAGGTTTAAGCAGCAGTTTTTTGATAAAATGTGTGCAGACTTAACGCTTATTAGCGATTTAGAAATAAACTATCAAGCTGGCTGGAAAGAGACTGAGTCTTTAAGCGACGCCCTTGAACAAAACTTTGAACGCGATAGCCGCCAAGGTTTTACAAGTAAAGGCCCACATAAGGCCGATTTTAATTTTAGTGTCTCTGGTAATAGTGTTGAAAATACATTTTCCCGCGGTCAATTGAAGCTATTGCTTTATGCGTTAAAAGTAACGCAAAATAGTTTGATTGAATCAGAGACTGAAAAGCAATCTATATTGCTAATAGATGATTTACCTTCAGAACTTGGAGAAGATACAAAAGAGAAGGTCGGCCAATTATTGTCGCACTGTAATTCTCAAATATTTATCTCTGCAATTGAATCTGAAAGTATTTCTGCTGTGGTGGAACCCATGCAACGAGAACTACAAATGTTCCACGTGAAACATGGCAACCTAATAACAAGATAAGTGGGATTAACCATGTCTGAGAATTACGATTCGTCGAGTATTAAAGTACTAAAAGGATTAGACGCAGTAAGAAAGCGTCCTGGAATGTATATAGGGGACACCGATGATGGCACAGGCTTACACCATATGGTGTTTGAGGTCGTTGATAACTCTATTGATGAAGCCTTAGCTGGCCACTGTGATGACATCTTTGTCACAATTCATTTAGACGGTTCAGTCTCTGTTCGAGATAACGGTCGTGGTATTCCAACTTCAATCCATGAAGAAGAAGGTGTATCTGCTGCTGAAGTTATTATGACAGTACTTCATGCCGGTGGTAAGTTTGATGATAACTCTTATAAAGTATCAGGTGGCTTACACGGTGTTGGTGTTTCTGTTGTAAATGCATTGTCAGAAAAACTAAAACTAACTATTCGCCGTGAAGGCAAATTACACGAGCAGACTTACACCATGGGTGTACCAGATGCACCATTAGCTGTTATTGGTGACTCTGATAGCTCAGGTACTGAGTTACGCTTTTGGCCAAGTGCTGAGACGTTCACTAACTTAGATTTCCATTATGATATTTTAGCTAAACGTTTACGCGAATTATCATTCTTGAATTCAGGTGTGAGCATCATCTTAACGGATGAGCGAGAAGAAAATAAATCAGATCACTTCAAATACGAAGGGGGTATTCAAGCGTTTGTTGAATATCTAAATCGTAATAAAAACCCAGTACATAAAGGTGTTTTCCATTTTACTCACGAACGTGAAGAAGATGGTATTAGCGTTGAAGTATCTATGCAGTGGAATGATGCGTTCCAAGAAAACATATACTGTTTCACAAATAACATTCCACAGCGTGATGGTGGTACTCACTTAGCGGGCTTTAGATCTGCGCTAACTCGTACGCTTAATAATTATATGGAAAAAGAAGGCTTTAACAAGAAAGCTAAAACAACCAGTAATGCAACGGGTGATGATGCTCGTGAAGGCTTAACTGCAGTTGTTAGTGTTAAAGTTCCTGATCCAAAATTCTCATCGCAAACAAAAGATAAGCTAGTATCGAGTGAAGTTAAGTCTGCGGTTGAGCAAGCAATGGCTGAAAAATTCACTGAGTTTTTATTAGAAAACCCAATGGATGCAAAAATCGTTGTTGGTAAAATTATTGATGCGGCACGCGCACGTGAAGCTGCACGTAAAGCACGTGAAATGACCCGTCGTAAAGGCGCTATGGATTTAGCAGGTTTACCAGGTAAACTTGCTGACTGCCAAGAGAAAGACCCAGCACAATCTGAACTATACATAGTGGAGGGTGACTCAGCTGGCGGTTCAGCCAAGCAGGGTCGTAACCGTAAGAATCAGGCGATTCTTCCGCTTAAAGGTAAGATCTTAAACGTTGAAAAAGCACGTTTTGATAAAATGTTATCTTCGCAAGAAGTAGCGACACTGATCACTGCATTAGGTTGTGGTATTGGTCGTGACGAGTATAACCCTGAAAAATTACGTTATCATCGTATCATTATCATGACCGATGCCGACGTGGATGGCTCTCACATTCGTACATTGTTACTAACCTTTTTCTATCGTCAAATGCCTGAAATTGTCGAGCGCGGTTATATCTACATTGCTCAGCCTCCACTTTATAAAGTGAAAAAAGGTAAGCAAGAGCGATATATTAAAGATGATCCAGCATTAGTTGATTACCTAACATCGTTAGCGCTAAATGGTGCGGCACTTTACACCAGTGCTGATGCGTCTGGACTAGAAGGTGAAGCACTTGAAAGTATTGTTCACGATTACCAAAATACAGTTAAAGTGATTGAGCGCTTAAAACGTAAATACCCGAACACGGTTATGAATCGTTTGATTTACCAAAGCGAGCTTAAAGCTGAGCATCTTGCTGATGAAGAAAAAGTAATTGCGTGGACCAAAGAGCTTGTTGATGACTTAATTGAACGTGACGAAGACGCAACAATTTTCCATGCCGGTACTGAGTACGATACTGAACGTAACTTATATTATCCAGTTGTGAATATTCGTCAGCATGGTGTGGATAAAGCACATGTTTTACACTATGACTTTATTACCTCAAGAGATTACCAACGTATTGCTGTAACAGGTAAAAATATTGCAAATATCATCTCTGAAGGTGCATATATCCAACGTGGTGAAAAAACGAAAGCTGTTGATAACTTTGTGGATGCATTGGATTGGTTGATTGCAGAGTCTAAGCGTGGGATCTATATCCAACGTTATAAAGGACTCGGCGAAATGAACCCAAGTCAACTGTGGGAAACTACAATGGACCCTGATGCTCGTCGTATGCTGCAAGTAACCATTGAAGATGCTGTTGGCGCTGACCAACTATTCGCAACATTGATGGGTGACCAAGTAGAGCCTCGTCGTGAGTTTATCGAAACAAACGCACTACGCGTAGTTAATCTAGATGTTTAATTCTCGTTGAGAATAAAAAAGGAGCCTTATGGCTCCTTTTTTATTGGCTGCAATTGCACAAACTGCTTAAAACATGACTACGCACAAGGTATACTGAGGGTAATATTCACGCTACATCACAGCAGATACTAAAAGCCAAATATGCAAAAATATGACGTTAAAACCTTTCAAGGTTTGATCCTGGCTTTACAGGATTACTGGGCACAGCAAGGTTGTGTCATTATTCAGCCACTCGATATGGAAGTTGGCGCGGGTACATTTCACCCTCAAACATTCTTAAAGTCTATTGGCCCTGAGCCAATGTCTAGCGCCTACGTACAACCGTGTCGCCGTCCTACTGATGGCCGTTATGGTGAAAACCCTAACCGCTTACAACATTACTACCAATTTCAAGTAGTATTAAAGCCATCACCAGAGAACATCCAAGAGCTTTACTTAGGCTCTTTAGCAGCTGTAGGCATTGATACGTTAACTGATGAAGTGCGCTTCGTAGAAGACAACTGGGAATCACCTACATTAGGTGCGTGGGGCCTAGGTTGGGAGATTTGGTTAAACGGCATGGAAGTAACACAGTTTACCTACTTCCAACAAGTCGGTGGCTTAGAGTGTTCACCAGTCACTGGTGAAATTACTTATGGCCTTGAGCGTTTAGCTATGTATATTCAGGGCGTAGACAGTATTTACGATCTGGTATGGGCAGATGGTCCAATGGGACGCGTTACCTATGGTGATGTATTCCATCAAAACGAAGTCGAGCAATCAACTTATAACTTTGAACACGCAAACGTTGCAGACTTGTTTGCACAGTTTGATAAATGTGAAGCTGAGAGCGAAAAGCTAATTGAAGCTGGCTTACCATTACCTGCCTACGAGCAAGTAATGAAAGCATCGCACGCATTTAACTTACTGGATGCTCGTCACGCGATTTCTGTGACAGAACGCCAACGTTATATATTACGTGTTCGTGCATTATCTAAAGCATGTGCACAAAGTTATTATGATGCACGCGAAGCCCTTGGCTTCCCGCTTTGTAAGGATTAACCATGTCAGCACAAAATTTATTAGTAGAAATTGGCACAGAAGAGCTGCCACCAAAAGCGCTGCGTAAACTTGCAGAAGCATTTGCTGAAAACCTAACAGCAGAACTTGAGGGGCTAGAGTTAGCTCATCAAGGTGTAAAATGGTATGCATCACCACGTCGTTTAGGTTTACAAGTGACAGCGCTTGAAGCCAAACAACAAGATAAAGAAGTTGAAAAACGTGGCCCAGCGACAAAAGCTGCATTTGACAGCGAAGGTAACCCAACTAAAGCGGCTATGGGTTGGGCACGAGGCTGTGGAATCGACGTAAGTGAAGCACAAACTCTTGAAACAGATAAAGGCGCATGGTTATTACATATTGCCAAAGTAGCAGGTAAAGAAACCACCGCTTTATTAAACGACGTAGTAAATAAGGCGTTAGCGAAACTGCCAATTCCAAAGCCAATGCGTTGGGGCGCGAATAAAACACAATTTATTCGTCCAGTGCATACAGCCACTATTTTGTTTGGCGATAAGCTAATTGAAGGCGAAGTACTAGGTAAAGCTATTAATAACCAGCTTCAAGGTCATCGCTTTCATCATCCAGAAAAAATTAGCATCAACCATGCTGACGATGTTTTTGACGTACTAAAATCTGCACACGTTATTGCCGATTACGAGGAACGTAAAGCACAAATTCGCAGTCAAATTGAAGCCGCAGCAAAAGCAGTTAATGCTGTGGTTGCGATGGATGAAGATTTACTTGAAGAAGTAACTTCTTTAGTTGAGTGGCCAGTTACCCTGACCGCAACTTTCGAAGAGGCGTTTTTAGATGTACCAGCAGAAGCGCTGATCTACACCATGAAAGACGACCAAAAATACTTCCCGTTACTAGATCAAGATGGCAAGCTACTTAACAAGTTTTTGTTTGTTTCAAACATTGAAAGCAAAAACCCAAGTGTTGTTATTGCGGGTAACGAAAAAGTAGTGCGCCCACGTTTAGCAGATGCGCAGTTCTTCTTTGAAACAGACAAAAAGAAAACTCTAGAAAGCCGCTTAGAATCTCTAGATAGCGTATTGTTCCAAAAGCAACTGGGCACGCTAAAAGATAAATCTGAGCGTATTGCAGCACTTGCCGGTTACATTGCTGAGCAACTAGGTGCAAATAAAGCACTCGCAGAGCGTGCTGGCTTATTAAGTAAAACAGACTTAATGACCGAAATGGTGATGGAATTTACTGACGTACAAGGTGTTATGGGCATGCATTACGCACGTCATGACGGTGAAGCCGAAGACGTAGCCATTGCGCAAAATGAGCAGTACATGCCGCGCTTTGCAGGCGACAGTTTACCAACAAACTTAATCAGCTGTGCGGTTGCCATTGCTGATAAGTTTGACACGCTAGTGGGTATCTTCGGAATTGGCCAAGCGCCAAAAGGGGATAAAGACCCGTTTGCACTTCGCCGTGCAGCGATTGGTGCGTTACGTATCATGGTAGAGAAAGAGCTGCCATTAGATATCTTAGACTTAGTTGCTAAATCACAAAGCTTATTTGGCGAAAAGCTAACTAACTTAAATGTGTCGACTGATGTGTTTGAGTTTATGCTTGGTCGCTTCCGCGCTTGGTATCAAGATGAAGGCATTCAAGTTGATGTTATTCAAGCGGTACTTGCACGTCGCCCGACTAAGCCTGTTGATTTTGACCGCCGCGTTAAAGCGGTAAGCCATTTCCGCACTTTAGATGCCGCAGAAGCACTTGCAGCAGCTAATAAGCGTGTAAGTAATATTCTTGCTAAGAATGATATTACGAGCCAAGGTAAGGTTGATGAGAGCCTATTAAGCGATGATGCTGAAAAAGTTCTCGCTTCACAGGTTGCTAAGTTCGCAACTGATCTCGCACCTTTATACGCCGCAGGTGATTATCAAGAAGCATTAGCGCAATTAGCGGGTATCCGCGAAAGTGTAGATAATTTCTTTGATAACGTGATGGTAATGGCAGACGATGAAGCCGTTAAGCAAAATCGTTTAGCACTGTTAAGCCAATTAAGTGGCTTATTTTTAGATATTGCTGATATTTCTGTACTGCAGAAGTAAGTTCAGCGTAGCTTAAAAAGCCAGCAGCTATGCTGGCTTTTTTGTCTTAGAGGTTAATCTATATGAAACGTATTTTAACGCTTGCGGTAGTTAGCTTATTAACCGCATGTTCGAGTCAGGTCCAACTCCCTAGCATTGATGACGTACTACCTAGTAAAGAGCTAGATAAAACCATGTACTTACGAGGCGATTTCACCTTATGGGACGCAGAGCCACAATATCAATTTGAACAAGTTGCACCTGCGATTTACCAAGCCAATGTTAAGTTTTCAACACCTGGTAAAGTATACGAATTTAAAATTGCCGATGCCGACTTTAGCGAAGGCTACAATTGTGGTTACAGTGAAGCCGCACCAGCAGGGCAGTCATTAGTACTTGGCCAAGCCGCCATTGCCGACTGTAATACCATCTATAATTACTTCAGCTTCACCCCAGCAATTAAAGGCAGCTATATAGTTAGTATCGATTATCGTAATTACGATGAACCAAAAGTGACGATAACCAAAAAATAGCTGTAAGCTGTAAGCCGTCAGCTTTCAGTTGCCCGAGAGATTTTCTGATAGCTGATAGCTTTTACAACCCTTTCTTCACCAAGTACCTATACGGCACTGCATCTACTTCTTTGGCTATTAACGTGTGATCCATAAACGTGCAGAAGCTGGGGATGTCGCGGGTGGTTGAGGGATCGTCTGCGATGATCAGTAAGGTTTCGCCTTCTGCCATTTTGCGTACCGCACCACGGATCATCATGACAGGCTCTGGGCAGCGTAGGCCGATGGCGTCTAATTGGTGATCGGGGTTATCAAAACTCATGGCGGTGACCTTTATCAAGTGGCGCTTAACGATTAATTTAAGGCTGCTAGTTTAACGACCTCGCTGCAATAAATAAAGTCACTTCAGTTATGCTTTTTAAGCTACAAAGCACAGCATATAAAAAAGCCGCGCAGATTTATAAATCAGCGCAGCTTTTTATCACCAAGAGTTGGTTACGTGTCTAAGCTAATTAGTCTTGTACACGCTCAAATACAGTTGCGATGCCTTGGCCTAAACCAATACACATAGTTGCTAAACCGTATTTTGCGTTTTTGTCTTCCATTAGGTGAATAAGTGACGTGCTAATACGCGAGCCTGAACAACCTAGTGGGTGTCCAAGTGCAATTGCGCCGCCATTTAGATTCACTTTTTCATCAACCAGATCTGCAAGACCTAAGTCTTTTAATACGGGTAATGATTGCGCTGCAAATGCTTCGTTAAGCTCAGCAACGTCGATGTCATCAATAGTGATACCCGCTTGTGCAAGTGCTTTTTTACTTGCTGGTACTGGGCCGTAACCCATGATTGATGGATCGCAACCTGCAACCGCCATTGCTTTAACGCGAGCACGAATTGGTAGGCCCAGTGCTTTGGCTTTTTCTTCGCTCATTACTAGCATTGCTGATGCGCCGTCAGAAAGTGCTGAAGAAGTACCAGCAGTAACAGAGCCCGTAGCAGGGTTAAATACTGGACGTAGCTGCGATAGGCCTTCTACTGTTGTTTCTGGGCGAATTACTTCGTCGTCTTCAACAAGAATTAATGAGCCATCTGCATCGTGACCTTCTATTGCGAGAATTTCACGGCGGAAACGGCCTTCAACAGTTGCAGCATGTGCACGTTGGTGTGAACGGTAAGCAAATTCATCTTGCTGCTGACGGCTAATGCCGTGAATAGTAGCAAGGTACTCTGCAGTTAAACCCATTGAACCAGACGCTTGTGCGATTGATGTTGCTAAGCCTGGGTGAAAGTCATTACCATGAGTCATAGGTACGTGGCCCATGTGCTCAACACCACCAATGAGGTAAGTGTCACCAGCGCCAGTCATAATTGCGCGAGCAGCGTCATGCAATGCTTGCATAGATGAGCCACATAAGCGGTTTACTGTCGTTGCTGGTACTGAATGCGGAATACCGGCAAGTAATGATGCGTTACGAGCAACGTTAAAGCCTTGCTCTAAAGTTTGTTGTACACAACCCCAATAAATATCATCAATTGATGCTGGATCAACGGCTGGGTTACGTTCTAGTAAGCCCTTCATCAGATGGGCACTTAAGTCTTCCGCACGCTTGTGTTTGAATACGCCGCCCTTTGAGCGACCCATTGGTGTGCGGATACAATCTACAATTACTGGATTATTCATGATATTAACCTTCCACCTTATAGAAAACACGGCCTTCTTCAGCCCATTGGCGAGTTTGCTCTGATACTTGGTAAATCGCACCTAGATGAGCGTACTTGTCTGCTGTTGCAACAAAGTTAGCTAAACCAGTTTGATCTAAGTAACGGAACGCGCCGCCTCTAAATGGAGGGAAACCGATACCGTAAATAAGCGCCATATCTGCTTCTTGTGGCGAAGCAACAATGCCTTCTTGTAAACAAAGGAGTACTTCGTTAATCATTGGCACCATACAGCGGTCAATAATTTCTTGTTTATCAAATTCTTTTGGTGCATCAGTGATTGAGCTAAGTAACTCAACAGCCTGTGGGTCTTGAGCTTTTTTCAAGCGACCACGGCGGTCTGGTGCGTATTGGTAGAAGCCTGCTTTGTTCTTTTGGCCAAAACGTTTTTCGTTGGCAAATACGGTAACAGGATCTTTTTCTTGACGAGACATACGCTCAGGGAAACCGTCAGCCATTACGCCAGTACAATGATAAGCTGTATCGATACCTACAACATCTAGTAAGTAGGCTGGGCCCATAGGCCAACCAAATACGCTTTCCATTACTTTATCTACTTTGGCAAAGTTAGCGCCTTCAACAACGAGCTTGCTAAAGCCTGCAAAGTAAGGGAATAAAACACGATTAACAAAGAAGCCTGGGCAATCGTTAACAACAATCGGTGATTTACCCAATTTTAATGCGTAATCTACCACTGCATTAATTGTTTGCTCAGACGTTTTTTCGCCGCGAATAATTTCTACAAGTGGCATTTTAGGCACTGGGTTAAAGAAGTGCATACCACAGAAGTTTTCAGGCTTTTCTAGCGCAGTTGCTAATTCATCAATACGAATAGTTGAGGTATTAGATGTAAGCACGGTGCCTTCTGGCATGTCTTTTTCAAGTTGCGATAGCACAGCTTGCTTAACTTTAGGGTTTTCAACAACGGCTTCAACAATGATATCTGCACTTTGTAAGTCGCTATCATTTAGAGTTGGCTTAATTTTACCTAATGTGGCAACCATTTTATCCATTGCCATGTGGCCGCGCTTCACTTTAGCACCTAATAGTTTAGATGCTTCACCCATACCTAAATCAAGCGCATCCTGTTGGATGTCTTTCATTATAATAGGCGTGCCTTTATACGCAGATTGGTAAGCGATACCGCCACCCATGATGCCTGCGCCTAATACAGCGGCTTGCTTGATTTCAACATCGCTGGTTTTAGCTGATTTACGTGCTTTACCTTTGATGTATTGATCAGCAAGGAAAATACCTGTTTGTGCTGCTGCTTCTGGTGTACGTGCTAGTTTAGCAAAGTTAGCGTTTTCGATTGCCATTGCTTCATCGCGAGTACAGTTTGCCGCTGCTTTAATAGTACGAACTGCCATAACTGGTGCTGGATAGTGGCCTTTGGTTTTACCCATAACCATGCCTTCAGCCATTGCAAAGCTCATGCCTTGCTCAACGCGGTTTAATTTAAGCGGTTGTAGCTTAATATTACGTTTTGCTTGCCAATCTAACTTCCCAGAGATAGCTAGTTCAAGTGTTGAAATACTTGATTCTAAAAGTTTGTCAGCACTAACTACCGAATCAACTGCACCTACTTTAAGGGCGTCAGCAGCGCGGTTTTCTGTGCCAGAAGTGATCCACAGCATCGCATTATCAGCACCTACGATACGTGGTAGACGAACTGTGCCACCAAAACCAGGCATAATACCAAGTTTAACTTCTGGAAGGCCAATTTTAGCCGTAGTACTGGCAACGCGATAATCGGTAGCAAGTACCCACTCACAGCCGCCGCCAAGCGCTAAGCCGTTTATCACGCTTAGTGTTGGGAATGGTAAATCTTCTAAAGCGTCAAATACATCAGTGGCATCTTTGATCCATGTTACTAATTCAGCTTCTGGTTTAGTAAACGTTGGTAAAAATTCGAAAATATCGGCGCCAATAATAAAGTGGTCTTTATCACTGGTAAAAATCATGCCTTTGATATCATTATTTGCTGCTAATTCTTTTAATGCAGAAGCGCAATCTTTCAAGGTTTGCTGAGACAAAGTGTTTACAGAACCTGCAACACAAAATTTGAACTCGGCGATATTATCCTTGATGAAAGCAACTTCAAAGGAATCGCTCTTATATAACATTATTATTCTCCCTAGTGTGTGAACTAAGACTGGTACGATGAGTTTGCATTTCAATCAGTGTGCTTGCTTTAAATTAAAAATGCAACGAAAAATTTACTATGCTGAGTTACTACTGGTTAAAATATAGCTGGTTTGGTGCTAAGGTGTAGGTGAAGTTTTTAGCTGAATTTATATTTTTATTTTTGAGTACTTTTAATCGTAAAGGTCATCATGAAAAAACATTTATTAGGTTGGACGGCAGCAGCATTATTTCTCCCTTTTTTTTCTGCCGAAGCCAACGACAAACATGACGCGTTTTTAGACGCTGAGAAAAAAGTACGTTATAGCGACTATGAAAAATTTCAAGACGTTATTAATAACTTGGATCATCCGCTTAAGCCATATGTCGAGAAAACCTATTGGCAGCGACATCCAAATGTGAAGTATCAAACAGAGATTGAAAATTACTTAACGGTTTATCAAAACACACCACTTGAATGGCCAGTGCGTAAATCTTGGCTACAATATTTGCGTAAGCATGATCACAAGGCTACTTACATAAATAACTACCGTAAAACGACTAACAATGAACTTACCTGTACTTACTTGCAATACCAACTTGATTTAGGCGCGCCAGAAAAAGCAATTTTAAGCCAAGTGAGTGATTTGTGGGTGGTTGGTAAGTCACAACCAAAGGAATGCGACTCGTTATTTAGTTTATGGAGCAAAAAAGGTTATCTTAACCAAGCTCGTGTTTGGCAGCGTATTACTTTAGCCGCTCAAGGTGGCGACAGGAATTTACTTCCCTATTTAAAAACGTTACTTCCGAAAAGTGAACAGTACTTAGCTGACTTATACAAAAAAGTACGCAGTGATCCAAGTGCCGCTGCAGGGCTTTATCGGTATAAAAATAAAACAGTTAAAGAAAGTGAAATTGCTCACTATGGTGTGAAGCGATTAGTTTGGCGTGATAGAGATTTAGCGCTAAAGGCGTGGGAAAAACTTGATAAAATGTTTGCCTACTCTGATGAGGAAAAAGCAGATGTGTATTACACCTTCGCTTTGTCATTAGCATCGAGTGGACATAAACAAGCGCGGTTCTGGTTAAACAAAGTGCCTAAGGAACGCCAAGATCGTAAATTAATGCAGTGGCAATTGGGTAATATGTTAAAAGCTCAAGATTGGTCGGGCATAGTGGCGTTTTTTACTGGTAAAGAAAACCTTAGCCTTGGCCAGCAATATTGGCTTGCTTATAGCTTAGCGCAGCGCGGTGATACACAACGTGCCAATGCGATTTGGCAAACGGTGGCGAAAGAGCGTGATTACTACGGGTTTTTAGCTGCTGCGAGATTAAATATACCAGTGCAATTAAACAGTCAGCCATTGCAAGTCAGTGATGCGTTAGTGGCAGAAGTTGCGCAAGCACCAGGTTTTAAGCGTGCCAAAGCGCTTTATGAGCTAGAGCGTTTTACCTCAGCGAGACGAGAGTGGAATTATCTTACACGTACCTCCAGTGAACAAGAAAAGCTCGCAGCTTCAAAGCTTGCGGCAGAGCTTGATTGGTACGACAGCACCATTTATACCTTGGCACAAATCAAAGCATGGGATTATGTTGAGCTGCGTTTTCCATTTGCCTTTCAAGACTTATTTGAACGCTATAGCAAACGTAATCATATTGATATGACTTGGAGCATTGCTATATCGCGTCGAGAAAGCTCCTTTGCACCGGATGCACGTTCGCATGCTAATGCACGTGGTTTAATGCAGTTACTACCTAGCACAGCAAAATACGTAAACAAAAGCACTGTATCGAGTACGCGGCTTAACCAACCAAAAACCAATATTCGTTTAGGTACTCAGTATTTAGAGTACTTAAAAAAGAAAAATCATGGAAATGAAGTACTAGCTACAGCATCGTATAATGCAGGATATCATCGTATAAAACGCTGGTTACCTGATGACGCTATGCCAGCAGAACTGTGGGTTGAGCTTATCCCATATCGTGAAACACGTAATTACGTTAAAAATGTGTTTGCTTATCGTCAGGTGTATCACACACGTTTAGGGCGAGAGGGAAATATACTCGAACCGATACTCGACATGAAAATGGGCGGTTAACCTTATTCAGGTACGCTTTGACGTATCTACATTGGGGGTTATATGAGTCTATGGTAGACTCTTGCACAAGTTAAATTTAACAGATGGGTTTACTATGGATAAATTAGCCGTTTCATACGCCGAACATATTGCAACACTGCAACAGCGTACGCGTACTATTATTGATCGTGAAGGTTTAGAAGGTTTAGTGATTCATTCGGGTCAAGCTAAACGCCAGTTTTTAGACGACATGTATTACCCGTTTAAAGTTAATCCTCATTTTAAAGCTTGGTTACCGGTCATCGATAATCCTCATTGTTGGATTGTGGTGAATGGCAGTGATAAACCAAAACTGATTTTTTATCGCCCCGTTGATTTTTGGCACAAAGTACCTGATGAACCTCGAGATTTTTGGGCTGATTACTTTGATATTGAACTTCTTTTAAAGCCAGATCAGGTTGAGAAGTTATTGCCGTACGATAAAGAAAAGTACGCCTATATCGGTGAGTATCTCGAAGTAGCGCAAGCGCTTGGCTTTAGCGTTATGAACCCTGAGCCGGTTATAAATTATCTAAACTATCATCGTGCATATAAAACACAATATGAACTTGAATGCTTACGCCAAGCAAACAGTATCGCGGTAGATGGCCACAAAGCAGCGCGAGATGCTTTCTTTGCTGGTGGTTCTGAGTTTGATATTCAACAAGCCTATTTGATCGCAACACGTCAAAGTGAAAACGAAATGCCGTATGGCAACATTGTTGCACTTAACGAAAATTGCGCTATTTTGCATTATACGCACTTTGACCCAGTAGCACCTAAAGAGCATAAATCATTTTTAATCGATGCTGGTGCTAACTTTAATGGTTATGCCGCAGATATTACCCGTACTTATGACTTTAAAAAGTCAGGTGAATTTGCAGATTTGATCAAGGTTATGACTGAGCATCAAATTGCCTTAGGCAACGCCTTAAAGCCAGGCTTATTGTACGGTGAGTTGCACCTTGATTGTCATCAACGTGTGGCGCAGGTATTAAGTGATTTTAATATTGTTAAGCTACCAGCTGCTGAAATTGTTGAACGCGGTATTACATCAACCTTCTTCCCGCATGGGCTTGGCCATCACCTTGGCTTGCAAGTTCATGATATGGGCGGTTTTATGGCAGATGAGAAAGGCGCCCATCAAGCGCCACCAGAAGGGCACCCGTTCTTACGATGCACTCGCTTAATTGAAAAGAACCAAGTGTTTACCATTGAACCTGGATTATACTTTATTGACTCACTGCTAGGTGATTTAGCGCAAACTGACAACAAACAGTTTATTAACTGGGAAAAAGTTGAAGCATTCAAACCATTTGGTGGTATTCGTATAGAAGATAACATCATAGTACACGAAGATAGCTTAGAGAATATGACGCGCGACTTACACTTAGATTAAGTCGTAAGCTAGCGAGAGAAGGGGCCTGTTGGCCCCATTTTTTTGGTTAAGTAAAATATGTCAGAATACAAATACCCTGCAGATGATGTGTTTCATCAAGAAGAAATAAAAAAGAGTACGTTTATTGTGCATATTGCACATACCCCAGATTTAGCTGCAGCCAAAGCATTTATAAAAAATATTGAAGAAAAGTACGCCGATGCGCGGCATAACTGTTGGGCTCACGTTGCTGGAAACCCAGGGGGCAGTCATGTATATGGATTTTCAGATGATGGAGAACCAAATGGTACTGCTGGCAAACCTATGCTAAATGTTTTAGTTGGATCTGGCTTGGGTGAAGTTACAGCGGTAGTTACCCGTTATTTTGGTGGGATTAAACTGGGTACCGGTGGCTTGGTGCGTGCTTACGGTGGCTCTTTAAATAACGCTTTAGCAAAATTAAACACTGTGGTGAAAGTACCCAGTGTAGAGCTTACAGGTTTTACTGATTACAGCATACAAGGTGCGATTGAACAATTATTAAAAACAAAATATCAAGTACTTAATATTGAAAAGCAATTTACTGCTAATATTGAATGGACTATTACTATAGATAGCCGCGAGGCAGCTCAAGCAATTAAAGATATTTATGATTTGAGCCATGGCGCGGTTGAGTTAAAAGTTAAACAGTAAGACAATAACCAGCAGTTAATGAAAATACCTAAATAAGCGATAGCTAAATGCAATTTCGTACCATAATAAAAATTCTTGGCCAACTTGTTGTACTGTTTAGTATTACCATGGTCCCGCCAGCAGTTGTATCATTGATATATAAAGATGGTGGTGGTGTACCATTTGTATTGGCATTTATTTTTAGTGTTGTTATTGGCTTAATCGCATATTATCCAAATAGACAAGAGCATGGTGATTTAAAAGCACGCGAAGGGTTTTTAATTGTGGTGCTATTTTGGTTAGTGCTGGGGGCATTTGCTTCTATTCCGCTTATCTTTTTGCAAGAACCGAATCTCTCTCTGGCTGACGCAGTATTTGAAGCATTCTCAGGCCTTACCACTACTGGGGCGACTGTATTAACAGGGATAGAATATTTACCTAAATCGGTATTATTCTATCGCCAACAACTTCAATGGCTTGGTGGAATGGGGATTATTGTACTGGCCGTTGCTATATTACCAATGCTTGGTGTTGGTGGTATGCAGTTATATAGAGCTGAAATACCTGGCCCAGTTAAAGACTCAAAAATGACCCCGCGTATAGCTGATACAGCTAAGCATCTTTGGTACATTTATGTATCGCTAACTATTACATGTATGCTGGCGTATTGGGCTGCAGGGATGGATTGGTTTGATGCTATTTGCCATGCATTTTCCACTATAGCTATTGGCGGCTTTTCCACTTATGACGCATCAATAGGTCACTTTGATAGTCCACTAATTAACTTTATCTGTGTGGTCTTTTTAATTATCGCAGCTGTAAATTTTACGCTTCATTATGCTGCCGTTTCTAGCCGCAACTTAAAAATTTATATTCGAGATCCAGAGTTTAAAGTATTTTTGTTTATTCAATTGGCATTAGTTGTTGTGTGTTTTACAGTATTGTCGTCGAATAACATTTACGCTAATGGCGATGAAACCCTTGATCAGGCTTTATTCCAAGCTGTATCTATGAGTACTACCGCAGGGTTTGCCACAGACACCTTTTCTACATGGCCATTGTTTTTACCTATCTTGTTAATTTTCTCTAGTTTTATTGGTGGTTGCGCGGGCTCTACGGGTGGTGGAATGAAAGTTGTGCGCGTGTTCTTACTTTACTTACAAGGTGTGCGCGAGCTTAATCGGCTGGTACATCCGCGGGCAATCTACTCAATTAAACTGGGCCGTAAAGCACTTCCAGACAAAGTTGTTGAAGCTGTATGGGGATTTTTCTCTGCGTACGCACTCGTATTCGTCATCATAATGTTAGCTTTGATGGGAACGGGTATGGATAACATTACCGCTTTCTCGGCAACTGCTGCCTGCTTGAATAACTTAGGGCCAGGACTTGGTGAGGTAGCTAGCCATTATGGTGCCGTGAGCGATGCAGCTAAGTGGCTATTAACCATAGCTATGGTGTTTGGTCGATTAGAAATATTTACGCTATTAGTATTGTTTACACCAACATTCTGGCGAGGATAGTTCAGACTTTAGGGTTATCGCTGTTCTATCTCTATTTAGGTTAATATCAATACTCTATTAATATTAGTATGTGGTGAAAGGGAATGCCAAAAACGAAGTTACAGCTCAATTTAGAAAAGCTGGGTAAGATCACTGCGGGAACACTTGTTGATGTAGAAATACTGACTCCCACAGACAGCAAGCGAGTAAAAACTGAGTTTATTGGGCTTCTCAATAATCGTTTTATTGTACTTAACTACCCATCGGTCAGACGTTTACATAACGCAGGTGAATATCTTAAAGATGGTGTAGTGCTTATTATTCGAGCTGTACTTGAAAGTGGAGGGGGACAGGTTATTGCCTTTCGCCAACAAGTTATGTCAGTTGCATCACACCCTGCAAGGTTGATTTTTATAGACTTTCCAACACAAGTACAACTATTTAGTTTACGCTCACATACGCGCATACCCACCTTGTTGCCTGCAGAAATTAAACTAAGTGATGAGCGCCAGTGGCTAGGGGTTATTAAAGACATCTCGGCAACTGGAGTTATGTTTGAAATTAAAAGCAAAGAAGACTTATCAAGTCTCAAAAATACTCAGTGTAATATCTTACTTGATAAAGAGAATAAGGGGATGAAAGAGTTTAGTGGGCAAATATGCAGTGTTCGTAGTTTGGCGACTCAGGTGCAGTTTGGTGTGCAGTTACATGCAAGTGAAGATGAAATGAAAAAATTTATGAAAGATCACTTTATCGATCTCTCCGTGTTAGAACCTTTGGTTTAAAATGTCTTTGTTGATATTCGCTATTTTGCAACAAGAGGGTGAATATCTTGAAATTAGGCATTTAACTTTCCCCTTTATTATCGCTATATAATAAATTAGATATTAATTATCAGGTAGTTATAGTTCCTGTTTGATATTTAATAATATCGATTAATTTATTTTTTTATGCTTCATTCGTATATTTAACAATCCTCTTTCGACTTTAAAAAATCATAGACGTAGATTTTGTATCATCCCATAACATTCTAAGCGTTTGATTTTAAATTGAATTTAATTTTTCTTGTTGTTGCTGTTGCAAAAAGGCAACAAAAATACCTACCAAAAATGACGAAATAATCAAATATTAATCTTAATTACTTGATATTAATTGTTTTTTCAATGTTGGCATTGAAGTTGTAATAGTTATATTACAACAAACGAAACGCGAGTTAATCGCAGCCATAACTTGAAGGAATATAATTATGAACACGTTAAATAAAACATTAGCACTAATCGCATTAGCTTCATCATCAGCGGCATTCGCAGGGACAGACTTTGATACGTTGGATATCGACGGCAGTGGCGCAATCAGCCAAAGTGAAGCGTCAGTAGATACTGAGTTACTAAGCAAGTTCGCAGAGCTTGATACTGACCAAAATGGCGAACTATCAAAAGAAGAGTACTCAAAAGCTTAATTCTTTTGCATGGAATGTTGAAAAGGATTTCTTAAATATTTAAAACGGCAATGAAAGGAGCTTAGTAATGAGTTCATTTAGCAAAGCAATAGCACTTATAGCGATAACTTGTTCATCATCTGTATTTGCATTTGAGGCATTAGATTTTAACACCCTAGATGTAAATGATGATGGTGCGATTAGTTTGGTTGAAGCCAAAGAAGATGCTGAGTTATTTAATCAATTTGCACAGCGTGATGCTGACCAAAATGGTGAGTTATCAAAAGAAGAGTATTCAAGAGCATAACTGAGTTTATCCTGAGTTGCCAAAGACAACCTAAGTGGGCAAGGAACTCATGACAAAGGATAACAAGGATGGTGATACTAAATTTACGCATTTTTTTGATAGTACATTGAAGGATTATATTATGAATACATTAAACAAAACATTAGCACTTATTGCACTAGCATCTTCATCTGCGGCTTTTGCAGCTGTAGATTTTGATGAGCTGGATATTGATGGCAGTGGTGCACTTAGCCAGCAAGAAGCATCAATGGGTGGCATTACCTCAGCAACATTTGCTGAGCTTGATACCGATGGCAACGGTGAGTTATCAAAACAAGAGTTTGATAACGCATAAATTTAGCCTGTGCTTACTCGAAATGGATTTTACCCTAAATTAAAGCAGCCAACCCCAGGCTGCTTTTTTCATATTTAATACGCAAAGTATACAAGGTCACTGAACGAGTTTATTATCATGGTAGTTTGACTGCACATGGCAGTAAATTATGTTTGAACTTTTAGCTTATACCCAAGCCACCTCAAGATGCAGAATTCAGCGTTTCACAGGGGCTTAATATCAAGGCGTTACTTTGCAAGAATGGTCATCCCTTTTAAGAAGTAACAACGATGGGAGTAAGTCCCTGTGAAGCGCCCAAAGGGTTGGTTTAAAAGCGATTTATACTGCGTTATTGATTTTAACAAGGGAACAACCATTATTTGCAATCAATGCCTTGCCTAAATCGCTTTTAATTCCAACTGAAACTCGCATTTTGAGGTGGCTTGGGTATATACTGCAATTATCGCAAGTGTTTGGATTGTAATTGGTGTTTTTACAGTCGCTAAACGCTACCCTAATTATAGTCATAAAAAACAGTTTTGCAGCGAGCTTGGCGCAGCAGGAAGTGCGACAGAAAAATTATCTCCCCTTATAAACAACTACCCTTTAGGCATACTTTTTTGCGCTTTTGGTTGGTATGTAATTAATCTTGAAAATGCACCTATATTAGTTGTTTTAGTGGGCTGGCTTTCTGTTGTCCTTGTTAAAGGAACTTGGGCGCTGGGTATTTCCCAATGGATGCAAACCCTTATACTGAATCACCTACTGTAACTTGCAAAATCCATTATTTAGCAGGGTTAGTTATGCTATTGTCATTATTGATCGCGCTAATTTTAATCGCGATAAGTGATTACTTATCCATTAGCTTTACAGTGTTTTTAGCCTGCTTTGTTTGCGTCACCTTTCAGACTAACTAAAGCATTTAAACAGCGCACAAATGCAGGGGCTTATCAAAGGTTAGCATATGGTGTGCAGTTGATTTGGCTAAGCGCTTTTTCTTTAACTATTTAAGCTTACCGGTTTTAGTGTATGAGTGCAGGAGCCATATTTTATGCTAGACGATAAATTGATAGTGGAGTTTAACGCCCCGACCCTTGAAGAATATATTTTTTTGAGGGAAAAAGTAGGATGGGGTGAGTTAGATGAACAGATGGCAAGTGTTAGTTTACATAACTCACTATTTCATGTTGTGATCCGTCAAAAACAGCGACTGATTGGTATGGGTCGCGTAATTGGTGATGGAGGCTTATTTTTTTATGTTCAAGATGTGGTTGTCAGTCCTGACTTACAGGGACAAGGTATAGGTACATTAATTATGGATAATATAGAAGGGTACTTAGCGGGCGCGGCAAAAAAAGGTGCAACGGTAGGTTTGTTTTCAGTTAAAGGTAGGGAGAGTTTTTATAATCGTTATAATTACCGTGACAGACCTAATGCAGCATTAGGCTGCGGGATGTGTAAATTTATATAAGGCGGGAGTTCTTATGTCTGAATATAGTGCAAAAGTGACTTGGTCACGCGGTGTTAATGAATCGTTTATAGATAATAAATATAGCCGAGGCCATCAGTGGCAGTTTGATGGTGGAGCTAACGTTGAAGCCTCGTCATCGCCACATATCGTGCCATTACCTTACTCAGTTGCTGAAAATGTTGACCCCGAAGAAGCTTTTGTAGCCTCACTTTCGAGTTGTCATATGTTGTTCTTTTTATCAATCGCTGCAAAAAAGCGGTTTGTGGTTGAGAGTTATACCGATAACGCTATTGGAGTAATGGAAAAAGGGGATGATAACCGTATGGCCATGACTGAGGTTGTGTTAAAACCGTGCGTTAAGTTCTCTGGCGAGCAAGCAACAGCTGAGCAGCTTGAAAAAATGCATCACCAGGCACATGAGCTTTGTTTTATCGCAAACTCGGTAAAGACCAAAGTAACTACAGAAGTTGTTTTGTAAAATAAAACGCAGTGATTTAAATCACTGCTTTCGCTTATTTGCAACAAACCTTACGATTTATACAAATACGACGAATTAATTCATAGGTTTTATAAAAATAAATTTAATAGTTCAATTTAATCAATGCGTTAAAAGGTTAAATTAATTTAATAAACTTCCTCAAAAAATGCTGTTCAGCAAGTGTTTACCTCTATTTTAGTTAATAAAACCGTTTTAATTATCCCTTCTTTAATATTGTGTCTTTTTTATTAAATCTAACCAGTTGAAAATAAATGCTTTTATTTTTGTTGGGGAAGAGGTGTTGCTAAACAGCAACACATTTTTTAGTGAGTAGTCGTTATTATTGCTGTTTTTCACCTTAACATCATGTTTTAAAAGGGTTTGTTAATCTTGGCATTGAAGTTGTAATACTTAACTCGAACGAAACGAAAACGTGGTTAAGCTTTTAATCGCATCGTACATAAACTTTGAAGGAAGATTGATTATGAACACATTAAATAAAACCTTAGCACTTATCGCACTAGCTTCTTCATCAGCGGCATTTGCTGCTACAGACTTCGATACGCTTGACGTAGATGGTAATGGCGCAATAAGCCAAAGCGAAGCATCAGTTGATGCTGCATTAATGAGTAAGTTTACAGAGCTGGATACAGACGGCAACGGTGAGCTTTCGAAAGAAGAGTTTGCTAAAGCTTAATGGTTGCAAACCGAACGTTTTTTGCGAGTAAATTCTGAGTTGCCCAAGACAACCTAAATAGGCAAGGAGCCTATGACAAAGGATAGCAAGGATTCAAGCCATTTTTTATAAAACAGTGAAGGAATATAAATATGAAAACATTAAATAAAACATTAGCACTTATTGCGCTTGCATCTTCATCAGCAGCGTTTGCTGCAACAGATTTCGACACCCTAGACGTTGATGGTAATGGTGTAATTAGTCAAAGCGAAGCGTCGGTGGATGCAAAGTTGATGAGTCAATTTTCAGAGCTTGATACTGATGGCAATGGTGAGCTTTCAAAACAAGAGTTTTCAGAAGCTTAATGTGAATTTTATCGCATAATGGATCTCTGAAAAGGATTTCTTACCCTTATTTTATTAGGATACAAATTATGAAACATATTAATACAACACTTGCTATTATCGCCCTTGCTTCTTCATCTGCTGCTTTTGCTGCCGTAAGCTTTGATACATTCGATACTGATGGCGATGGCGTAATTAGCCAAAAAGAAGCCTCAGTGAATGCGCAGCTTGTTGAGATTTTCTCAGCGTTAGATACAGACCAAAATGGTGAGCTTTCAAAAGAAGAGTTTTCTAAAGTACAGTAGTACTGTTTGGTAATAGAAAATACGGTAATTTCACTTCATAAACGTTAAAGCAGCTTTACCTTATAAAATAGGTAAAGCTGTTTTTTATGTTTACAGATTATAATTAAATTGCAGTGAAAACTTACGTGGGCTGCCATAACGGTATTGATTATAAAATCCGATTTGGTTGTAGTAAATTTTATCAAATAAATTATCGATGTTTACACTAACGGACATTTGCGAGTTAATTTGATAACTGCTCATAAGGCTTGCAACTCCATAACTTGATTGCTCCACTTCAACTTGACCGTATACAGGGTTTTTTACCTCGTCATAACTACGGCTTTGCCAACGATAACCCGCACCAATTTTCAAACCTTCTACAATGTTGTTTAATTTGTAAGTCGTGAATAACTTAAATTGGTTTTTTGGGTTGGTGGTATTGAGAATATCACCTTCAGGCGTTTCACCTTCGCTGTAAGTGTAACCAAAGTAGCCATCCCACTCGTCATTCAAGGCGCCATTAAGTTCAAACTCAAAACCTTGGGTGACTGTACCATCGATAGGTTGGTAAATTGCTTGAAGAGTATCAGGAATAGTTTCACCGGTGTATTCACCTACATTGTCTTGATGAATTTCAAATCCTGATAATGCGATATCTAAACGCTCGTCTATCAATGAGGCTTTGATACCAACCTCATAGTTTTGACCTTGAATGGGATCAAGGTAATTACCATGTTTGTCGACCCGACTTTGCGGGGTAAATATGTCAGTGTAATTAGCATAAAGTGCCCAATTATCTGCCAAACTAAAAGTAGCACCTAAATAATTGGTTAGCTCGTTATCTAATTCATAATCATGTTTGCTGCCAAAGTTATCTTGATCGGTTTGCCACTGATTTAACCGGCTGCCTAAAATCAATGAGAATGAATTTGTTAAATTAAGTTGTGAAGCAAAGTACAAAGCACTTTGTTCTGTTGTGCCATAAGAGCCATATGCGGCTGCAGTTTGCCAAGTTGGTTGTGGGTAGTCATAGTTCGGGGCTGTAAAGTCACCGATGATTTTTGCGTCTTCTTGCCCTGGGAAGTAGGGCGTTGCAAAATCTTGCTCTTGGCTATTGTAACCAAACATGATTTGGTGACTTTGTTCTAACCAGCTAAATCTGCCGGTAAGCTCTATCTCATAGGTGCGCTGAATTCTCTTGGCATCGATAAAGTTTAATGAGCCTGGTGTCATACCTATATTTGTCTGCGCGTCAGGGTGGCCCGTCGCCCAAAATACATCGTATTCTAAATCGTTGTTACCATATATATAGCTAGCACTAAGCTGCCAGTTAGCATTAAAGTCATGATCAATACGAATAAAGCTATTTAGCGCATTTGTTGTTGAAGAAGACCAGCTAGGTGCTGTTGATGTTTCTCTATCATAGTTAGTACGCGAACCATTGCTATAAAAAATAGGTAAACCGCCAGACATAGTCCCTTTAGGCGTGGTTTTTTGGTTATCAATAGCAACGGTTAGCAGTGTATTATCGGTTAAATCAGCTTCAACAATACCGTATAGGGTTGTTTTATCTTGAGAAAACCTATCTTGATATGAGTGCTGATCTTGGTATGCAATAACTGCACGAGCACGTACTGTTTCACTATTATTTAAGCTACTCGATGCATCAACAACCCCGCGATAATTTTGCCATGAGCCTACAGAGGCTGAAATATTGATCTGCTGAGTTGCAGTAGGGCGCTTTCGTATTAAGTTAATTGCTGCAGATGGATTACCTGCACCTAGCATTAAGCCTGTCGCGCCACGTACAATCTCTACCCGTTCATAAATAGCCGTATCAGTTAGGTTATCGCCATAGTTAAAGCGAGTATCATAAGTGGTGGCAATACCGTCATATAAAATACTGGTCACACTAATGCCGCGAGCTGATATAGAAAACTTACCATTATCAGCTTCCCTAGCGTTAATGCCCGTTACGCTGGTTATGGCGTCAATAGTGCTTGTAAGTTGTTGGTCAGCCATAAACTCACTTGTTACAGCAACAACAGATTGCGGCGTTTTTAAATGAGATAAATCAAGGCCTGTTGCAGAGTTCATGGAGTCAACTTTATAGCCGCTGTGCTTTTCGCCGACAACGGTTAGTTTCTCAATATCATTATGTGCTTTTGCTGCAATTGATTGAGAGAGCGTTGAAAATAAAATACCAATGACGCTGCAGTAAGTAAGGGAGAGTGGTGTTTTTAATACAGAGTGTAACATCTGAAGAAGTCCATTTTTATAGATTGATGATATGGAATTAGTTATCCATATAAGAAAAGCCCGTTTAAAAATAAGGCACAAGAAGGGTAATAGATTTAGCTGATCAAGTAAATGAGTTTGAGATTGATTTTTATTTACCTTTTGGCCGGTGCACAAAAGGCAAAGAATGTTTATAAGAAAATGGCGCTAACTTGGAATAGCTTTTCAACGACAGTGATATGTTTCTTGTCGATTAAGAACATAATGACGTGGTCGCCAGAATGGATGATGGTATCGTCGTGGGCGATGAGTACATCGTCGTTTCGTACAATGGCGCCAATGGTGGTACCTGCGGGGAGTTTTATGTCTGCAATTGCACGACCAACAACTTTTGACGTGTGTTCGTCGCCATGGGCTACCGCTTCAATAGCCTCAGCTGCACCTTTACGCAGTGAATAAACATTAACAATGTCACCACGGCGTACATGGGTAAGCAATGCTGAAATTGTGGCTTGCTGCGGCGATATCGCAATGTCTATTTCGCCACCTTGTACTAAATCAACGTAAGCGCCACGCTGTATTAGGACCATGGTTTTTTGTGCCCCCATGCGCTTTGCTAACATGGCAGACATTATGTTTGCTTCATCATCGTTTGTTACAGCGATAAATACATCAACCTGTTCAATGTGCTCTTCAGAGAGGAGCTCTTGATCTGAAGCGTCACCACAAAATACCACGGTGTTGTCGAGTAGTTCAGATAACTGCTCGGCGCGTTCTTTACTGCGTTCAAGCAGTTTTACACTGTGGTTTTTTTCCAGCGAGCGGGCAAGTCCTGCACCAATGTTACCACCACCTGCGATCATAATTTTTTTGTATGAGCGCTCAAGCTTTTGCAGTTCGTTCATTACTGCACGGATGTGTTTAGTTGCGGCAAGGAAGAATACCTCATCGTCAGCTTCAATCACTGTGGTGCCTAATGGCTTTATGGCTTTACCTTGGCGGTAAATAGCCGCTACGCGTGTCTCAACGTTGGGAATGTGTTCTTTGAGAGCTGAAAGTGCATAACCAACGAGTAAACCGCCATAATACGCCTTTACAGCTACTAATGACAGCATGCCATCGCCAAACTGTAATACCTGTAATGCGCCGGGGTAATCGATTAAACGGCGAATATATTTAGTCACCAATTGCTCCGGCGCAATATAGTGATCAACGGGTAAATCGTCGTTTTGGAATAGCTTTTCACGGTACTTAAGGTATTGCTCAGAACGAATGCGGGCAATTTTAGTGGGCGTATTAAAAATACTGTAAGCCACTTGGCAGGCAACCATATTTACTTCGTCTGAGCTGGTTACTGCAATGATCATATCGGCGTCTTCGGCGCCAGCCCTGCGTAATACATCGGGATGTGCGCTGTGGCCAGTAACACCTTGTAGGTCGTACTTGTCTTGTAACTCACGTAAGCGGTTGCCATCTATATCAACAACCGTTATTTCGTTTTGTTCACCGACTAAGTTTTCAGCGAGTGTGCCGCCTACTTGCCCGGCGCCGAGTATGATTATTTTCATTATTTATCTTATGACTGTTTTTTTACAAGCTTGGCATAATAAAACCCATCACTTTCGCCTGGTAGTAATTGTAATCCAGGGTTTGTGGCGGTGTCGTTATCATGCAAAGGTATATGCTCAACATCTGTGTTATTTGCTAAAAACTTAGCAACTTGCTGTTGATTCTCTAGTGGTAATACTGAGCAGGTTGCGTAAATTAATGTGCCACCTGGTTTTAATAATGGCCAGATACTATCTAAAATATCACCTTGTAGCGCAGCCAAGTCGTTAATATCTGACGCACGACGTAGCCATTTTATATCTGGATGACGACGGATAACGCCGGTCGCAGAGCAGGGTACATCTAATAAAATACGGTCAAATTGTTGCTCATCCCACCATGTATGTGGCTGTGATGCGTCCGCACATTGTAAGTCTGCACCTAAACCGATACGGGTTAAGTTTTGCTTTACGCGTTCAAGGCGTGTTGCATCGCTATCAAGGGCTAGTACATCGGCGTCGGCGAGCTCTAAAATATGGCAGGTTTTACCGCCAGGCGCTGCACAGGCATCAAGTATATGTTCATCATCTTTTGGATCTAATAAACGTGCAGCTAATTGAGCTGCCGCATCTTGTACTGAACAGGCACCAGTATCAAATTCAGGCAGTGAGAATACATCGCGCGGCTTATCAAGTTTAATTCCATCTACAAAATCTGGGTTTACTGTGTGCTCAATATCATTTGCGCTGAGCATCTCACTGTATTGAGTGGTACTGTACTGCGCTTGATTAACACGCAACCACATAGGAGCTTGCAGCTGGTTGGCCTCTAAAATTTGTTCCCATTGTTCAGGGTAGGCTTCTTTTACTTGCTTGATAAACCAGTTTGGGTGGTTGTATAAACACACCGAAATTTGCTTGGCTTTTTCTTCAAGCTCACTCTGTTGGCGTTGAAAACTACGTAAAATAGCGTTGATCAGGCCTTTTAAACCAAGTGCTCGAAGTTGTGCTAAAGCATTCACTGTTTCGCTAATTGCGGCATGTGGTGGAACCCGCATATGTTGTAGTTGGTAAATGCCCACATACAACAAAAACTGGAATATACGGCGCTTACCTTTTAGCGGTTGCTCCACTAAATGCTGGCAATAATTCTCTAAACTCGGCAGATAACGTAACACGCCATAGCAAATTTGTTGCAATAAGGCTTTATCTTTAGGCGATAAGCCTTGGCTTGCAAAAGGGAGCTCTTGGTTTAGAGATGCGCCCTTATCTACAACGTTATATAAAGTTTCTGCGGCAAGCGCACGTACGTTTGGAACATTACTCATTATTTTCGCCTAAGACGCTGCCTGGAGTAACCCAGTCACTGCGACCGTTTAAAAAGTCTGTAACAGCCATTGGTTTTTTACCTTGTGGCTGTAATTGGGTTATTTTTAGCGCGTGTGTGCCACAAGCGACTACAATACCGTGTTTGTCACTGTTTAAAATAGTGCCCGGCGTACCTTGTTGCTCAACCACATCGGCTTGATAAATCTTTACTGTGTTCTCGCCCATTTTAGTAAAACACACTGGCCAAGGGTTGAAGGCACGAATATTACGCTCAATTTGTGCAGCGTCCATTGTCCAATCAATATTAGCTTCGTCTTTTGATAGTTTTTTAGCGTAATTTGCTAGTTCGTCATCTTGTACTTGTGGGGTTATTTCGTCATTAGCTAACTTTGCTATCGTCTCGATAAGTGCGGTTGGCCCTAACTCAGCCAGTTTAGTATATAAACTGGCACTGGTTTCAGCAGCATCAATAGGGCAACGGCTAATGTGCAGCATATCACCGGTATCTAAGCCTTCGTCCATTTGCATTATGGTTACGCCAGTTTCATCGTCGCCTGCCCAAATAGCGCGCTGGATCGGCGCTGCACCACGCCAGCGTGGTAAAATTGAACCATGGACATTTAAACAACCAAGGCGTGGAGCCTCTAAAATTGCTTTTGGCAGTAATAGTCCGTAGGCAACGACGATCATGATATCTGCATTTAAACTGCTTAATTCACTTAATGCATCGTCACTTTTTAATGACGCAGGTTGAAATACAGGTAAGTCATTGGCTAAAGAAAGCTCTTTTACTTCACTGGCTTTGAGTTTTTTACCGCGCCCTGCAGGGCGGTCTGGTTGACTATAAACACCAACAATTTGATGTTCAGAATCAATAAGAGCTTGTAAGTGGCGCGCAGCAAAGTCCGGCGTACCTGCAAAAATAATGCGTAGTGGTTTTGTCACTGAGTTTTCCTAAGGTGCTTATTACTGTGCTGCAAATTTAGCTTCTTTTTCAAGCTTTTTACGAATACGTTGGCGTTTTAATGGCGATAGGTAATCAATAAACAATTTACCTTTAAGGTGATCAAGCTCATGCTGAATACATATAGCTAACAGCTCGTCAGCATCTAGGCTAAATTCTTCACCTTGTTCATTAAGCGCGGTAACAGTAACGGTTTCTGCACGATCTACTTTTGCGTAAGAATGCGGTACTGATAAACAGCCTTCTTCACTCACTGTTGCGCCATCTTGTTTGGTAATAACAGGGTTAATTAAAACCAGTGGTTCGTTGCGTTCTTCTGATACATCGATCACCACAATACGTTGATGAATATCAACTTGTGTTGCGGCTAGTCCGATGCCGTTTTCGTCATACATAGTTTCCAGCATGTCTTTGACAATTTGGCGAACTTGGTCGTCAACTTGTGCAACGTCTTTTGCTATTGTACGTAAACGCTCATCTGGAAATCTTAAAACTTCTAACCTAGCCATAGTAACCTTTTCACTTGTGCATAATATAGGGTATTGTATGCTCTTATTTTAGCCATTCGCGTTCACCTTTAACAGGTTTTGGTTAATAATAATGAAAAAACACCACAAGGAAGCCAAATGAAATACCCATTTTTAGCTGCATTGCTTACATTAAGCACTGCTTTTTCGTCTTATGCGGACGTTCTATCTATAAAAAAAGATGCGCCTAAACAATATGTTGTAAAAAAGGGTGACACTTTGTGGGATATTTCTGCTATTTATTTGAGCGAACCTTGGCTATGGCCAGAGCTTTGGCAAATGAACCCACAAATTAATAACCCACACCTCATTTATCCCGGTGATGCACTTTCTTTAATATATGATGAGCACGGAAATCCGCGATTGGTTATTAATAGTGGCTATAAAAAGCTTTCTCCGCAGGGCCGTATAACCCCTAAAGGTAAAAACGCAATACCGACGCTACCATTAGAATTATTAAGACCGTATTTAACTTATGAACGAGCAATTAGTGGTGATGATATTGCAGATAAGCCATACATTTTAGGTGCGAACGAAAATACTAAAATGAATACAAAAGGGCATATTGTGTATGTTAAAGGGAACTTAAAACAACACGAAAGCTATGCCATTTACCGAAAAGGAGAGGCTTATACTGACATAGATAGTGATGAAGTATTGGCTTATAAATCAGTATTGGTAGGGATTGGTAGGGCATTTCGTGGTGGTGATGTAGAAAATGCTGTACCGGCATCGGTTAGAATTGAAAGTGTAAAGCAAGAAATCAGACCAACGGATTTTTTATTACCAGCAATGGAAGGGCAAGCACTGCCTGCATTTTTTACGATGCAGCGTCCTGAGCAGCCTGTTACAGGTAACATTATTGCCGCAGTAAATGAATTGCGAGAATTTAGCACTATGGATATTGTAGTGCTAAACTTAGGTACTGAGCAGCAAATTAAAGCTGGCCATATATTAGATATAGAGCGTCAATCTCCAACCGTATTTGACGGTCGTAACGGGCCAAGATATAAAGAAGACTCAAATAGTTTGGAAAAGCTGATCACAAAAACTAGTGAGTTTTTTGGTGTAGAAGCAGATGAAGATGCTACAGTTTGGCATATGCCAAAAGAAAAAGTAGGTGAGTTAATGGTGTTTAAAGTATATGACAACGTTAGCTATGCCTTAATCGTAAAAAATCAGCACCCAATCCGCGTCGGTGATTTTGCAGTTATAAATTAATACAGGTTTGAGTGCTCTAAGGAGAGAGCATGGAACAGTCATATGGTAAGTTAACACATTGGCTTGCCTTTTATTTATGCAAAGGGTTGGGGGTTAAAACCTTATTGGCATTGGTCCAAAAGTTACCCTTAGCAGATTTATTTACGTTATCACATGAGCAATTACTTGCATTAGGTTTGAATCAGCAAGTTGCCACTAATATAGTGGCTACCAATTGGACGCAAGTTAAGCACTACGAAACCCTAATTAATCAAGCCGACATCCAAGCTATAAGCTATTTTGATTCACGTTACCCGCCATTATTAAAAGAAATTGCCAGCGCCCCACTATTACTGTTTTGTCGTGGTAATTGTGATTTACTGTTGAGTCCGCAAATAGCCATTGTGGGCAGTCGAAATGCAACCCCTATAGGCCTTGAGATAGCTGCGCAATTTGCCCACCAGTTATGTGAAGCCGGTTTAACAGTTACCTCCGGCTTGGCATTGGGCATAGATGGTGCTGCTCATAAAGGGGCATTATCAAGTACAGGTAAAACAATTGCAGTACTTGGCACCGGGGTTGATATTTATTACCCAAAACGCCATAAACTATTAACTGATCAAGTATTAAAAAATGGTGTGCTAGTTAGTGAGTTTTTACCAGGGGCGGCGGCTAACTCTAATAACTTTCCAAGGCGAAATAGAATTATTTCGGGGCTATCATTAGGCGTGCTGATTGTTGAAGCCGAGATTAAAAGTGGCTCATTAATTACCGTGCGCTATGCACTTGAGCAAAATAAAGAGGTGTTTGCTGTACCTGGCTCTATTAAAAATCCATTATCACAAGCGAGTCATTTTTTAATAAAGCAGGGGGCTAAATTAGTCGAAAATGTCAGTGATATTTTAGAGGAGGTGAGCTTTTTTGGTCAAAACAGTCTATATAATATAGAAGAGCCGATTGAAAATGAGCCCGAATGTGCAGTGCTCAAAAGTGTAGGTTTTGAAGTAACACCTGTAGATGTAATTGCTCGGCGCTGTGAGTTGCCGATTGACAAAGTACAGACCCGTTTACTCGATCTTGAATTAGACGATAAAGTGGAGCGAGTCTTAGACGGCTATATCAAGTTAGGAGCAACATAATATGTTCGATATTCTTATGTATTTGTTTGAAAATTATATCCACAGCGAAGCTGAAATTTTTGTTGAGCAAAATGAGCTTACTGACGAGTTATTGCGTGCAGGCTTTAATAAACCCGAAATATTCAAAGCCCTTGATTGGCTTGAGCAATTGGCTGACTTGCAACATAGTGACGAAGTGCCCTATTTAAATGCCTACCCGCATCATGCCGTACGAATTTTTACCGATAGTGAATGTCAGATGCTTAGTACCGAGTGTCGAGGCTTTTTAATGTTCGTAGAGCAAATTGGGGTTATCAATAATGTAACTCGAGAAATGGTAATGGATCGATTATCCGCGCTAGACAAACCTTATATTGGTCTTGATGACTTAAAATGGGTTGTGTTGATGGTGCTCTTTAATGTGCCAGGCTCTGAGCTTGCTTATTCGCAAATGGAAGATCTTATTTTTGACGAGCCAGCAGAGGTATTACATTAACTTGTATCTTTAATTAGTTTGGGTATATTAGGCGAAAATTAGCCAATCGCTTTGGAATCACATGAGTAAAATAGATCATTCGCTTTTCTCTGCTAACCAGCATGCCCTCGAAAAAGAATACGAAATTTGCCCTCAATGCGGTTCTGAGCTAGTGATCCGTAACAGTAAAAGTGGACCTTTTCTCGGTTGTGCAAGTTACCCCAAGTGTGATTTTATTCGGCCCTTAGCACAGCACGATACTCAACAAATTAAAGTACTTGATGACAGCCCATGTCCTGAATGTGGAAACCCGCTGGTGGTGAAAAATGGGCGTTATGGCATGTTTATCGGTTGTACCGGTTACCCTCAGTGCCATTACATTGTTCATGATGAAAAAGAGCCAGATGAAGAAGTATTACCCGCGTGCCCTAAATGTAAAAAAGGGCAGTTAGTTGCGCGCAGTAATAAATTTGGCAAAACTTTTTATTCCTGCGATAGCTATCCAAGCTGTAAATACACCCTTAATTTTAAGCCTATTGAGCATACTTGCCCTGAGTGTCAGTGGCCAGTCATGATGCAAAAGCAAATGACTAACAACGTTGTGTTACAATGCCCACAGAAAAGTTGCTCGCATAAAATCACTGTCAGCGAGTAGACGCTTAACTTTTATTGTATTTGGAGATTTGTGTGACAGATCCAATCCCTTCACCTTTAACTGCTGTTGATGCATTAAAGCAAGGTGGTGTAATTGTTTATCCAACTGAAGCTGTATTTGGTTTAGGTTGCGACCCAGATAACCAACAAGCCGTAGCAAGCTTATTAGCAATTAAACAGCGCCCAGTCGAAAAAGGACTAATTTTAATTGCTGATAACTATGGTCAATTATTAAAATATATTGATGATGCAAAAATCCCAATGGATAAACGTGCTGATATTTTCTCTAGCTGGCCCGGTGCGATTACCTGGGTTATGCCAGCAGCTAAAAATACACCTAAATGGTTAACGGGTCAGTTCGACACTATTGCTGTACGTGTAACCAATCACCCAACAGTAAAACGGTTATGCCAAGAGCTAGGTAAGCCTTTAGTTTCAACCAGTGCTAACTTATCTGGACAAGATACGGTCACTAGTATAGTTATGGCCAAAAGTGAGTTTGCTGAGCAGGTGGCATTTTATGTCGACGAACCACTGGGCGGCAACACACAACCTAGTACCATTAAAGATGTAATGACAGGCAAAGTATTTAGAGGATAAGCAATGCACAGTAACCTACTCGAACAAGTAAAAACCTATTTAATGGCATTGCAAGAAAGCATTTGCCAAGGCTTAGAACAAGCTGATGGCAGCGCTAAGTTTGCTGAAGATAGCTGGCAGCGAGCTGAAGGCGGCGGTGGCCGCTCTCGTGTTATTCGTGATGGTCATGTTATTGAACAGGGCGGTGTTAACTACTCGCATGTTTTTGGCGCTTCTATGCCTGCATCTGCGACAGCGCATCGCCCTGAGCTTGCTGGCCGCAGTTTTCATGCTTGTGGTGTGTCATTAGTTATTCATCCTAAAAACCCACACATTCCTACTAGTCACGCCAATGTACGCTTTTTTATCGCAGAAAAAGAAGGCGAACAACCTATTTGGTGGTTTGGTGGGGGCTTTGACTTAACACCATTTTATCCTGTGTTTGACGATGTTAAGCATTGGCATCAAGTTGCCAGTGATCTCTGTGCGCCGTTTGGTGATGAGGTGTATCCAAACTATAAAAAATGGTGTGATGAGTATTTTTATATTAAGCATCGCGATGAAACTCGCGGTGTGGGTGGTTTATTCTTTGACGACTTGAACGAACAAGGATTTGAAAAGAGCTTCGCTTTCATGCAAGCCGTGGGCAATGGTTTTCTAGATGCTTATTTACCGATTATTGAACGTCGTAAAAATGACGAATACACCCAACAACAGCGTGATTTTCAATTGTATCGTCGAGGTCGTTATGTTGAGTTTAACCTTGTTTGGGACAGAGGAACCTTGTTTGGCTTGCAAACAGGAGGCAGGACTGAATCTATTTTAATGTCGATGCCACCTTTAGCCCGTTGGGAATATAATTATAGCCCCGAGCCGGATAGCGCTGAAGCGAATTTATATCAATATTACTTGCGTCCACAAAACTGGTTAGATACGCAACACGATCAGTTAGTTGCTCGAGACTGGCAACTGTAGAGCCAAATTATACCCAAGCCACTTCAATATGTGAGCGTCGTTGGAGCTAAAAGCGATTTAGGCATAAGGCGCTAATACATTAGCGCCATTTTTATGAAGGTTTACTTAGTCAGTTTGAAGGAACGTACTTTCTCGTCTAAAGATCGAGCGAGTGATAATAAGTCTTCGCTGACTTTTTGATTATCTTTAGCATCAACTAACGAACATTCAGCATTATCGCTAATCGCCACTACGCTTTGATTAATTTCTTCGGCAGCCAAGTTTTGTTGCTCGGTGGCATTGGCGATTTGAACATTCAGCTGATTGATTTCGTTCATCTGCGAAGATATTTCCTGTAGAGCTTGGGCGACATTTTTAACCTGCAATGCCCGTTCATCAGCTTCCTCACAAGAACTGCTCATCATTGTGACTGTATTTGCCGCTTCAGCTTGCAGCTTATTAATTGTTTGGCGAATTTCATCTGTTGAAGCGTGTGTACGAGTTGCTAAAGTACGTACCTCATCTGCCACTACAGCAAACCCTCTACCAGTATCGCCTGCACGTGCAGCTTCGATTGCTGCATTAAGTGCCAGTAAGTTAGTTTGCTCAGCAATGCTACTGATCACCTCTAGTACATTTCCTACTTCTATGGTTTGTGCTTGTAATTGACTTACTTGCGCAGCCGCACTGCGTACATCTTCGGCAAGTTGATTAATACTCTGCTCGGTATATGTTGCTACTTGTAAACTCTCTTGTGCGAGTGAGTTACTGCTTTGTGATTTTTCAGAGGCGAAATGTGTTGTATTTTTTACCTCATTTGATGAGCTTTCAAGTTCATTTATCGCAGCCGCGACCGAATCAGTCCCTTGTTTTTGATTTAAAATTGCGTGTTCTGTTGCATCTGCAGATGCATAAATTGATTCTGCACAATGAATTAGTACTTTCGATGAGTGAGATACTTGAGCAATATTTTCTTTAAATGCCCCTATCATCTGATTAAAGCTACCGGCTAAAGAGCTAAGTTCATCATTATTGTTGTCATCAATAGTTAAACTCAAATCATTATTGCTGGTGGCTAAATGAATAACATGATTCATTTTTTTAAGTCTTTTAATGAATATCTTTCTAAATAACAAACCTAATAATACGAATGCAATTAAAAACAAGGTGGAGAGTAACAGCGTGTTAATTAGAGTGTTTCGAGTGACCTTTTCATCAATATCATCTAGTGAATAGCTAATTTTAACAACGCCTAACACATCACCTTCTTTTGCTTGATGACATCCTAAGCAATTGGTGCCTTTGTAGTCGCTGCGTGCAAACATTGGCTTTAAGTAAGTCATGAAACGAGTGCCTTTGTGTTGCTCAATAAATAGAGCTTCTTTGCCTGTTAATGCTGAATGTTCCGCAGAGGTGACTGGAGCCTGATTTTGACTCCCAGGCCCGAATGCTTTTGTCACAATAGGGCTGCGAATTATATGCGCATCTTCAATATTAGGGTGGCTACGCAATTTACTTCCTAAAATATCACGATTAGCCATTGTGCCAGTGAGCATCATGGTATTGATAGAGTCAAAATAATTATCAGCAAGCAATTTTATATTACTTTCAATAGTATCTTGCGCGAGAGAATGTTGCTGATTGGAACTACTAAAAAGACTAGCAGACAAAACAAGCGCCCCAGTGAGCGCAAGTAGTGCATAAATTTTATGTTGAATGGATTTCACGCGCGATATGCTCTGTTAAACAAGATTACATTATTATCTTTATTTAAAAGCAATGGGCTTTGATGTAGCGCAAACTTAAAAGGTTAAAGTTGCTATAATTTATTTTAGTGTTGATTAATCATATGGCTTGCAAGTTGTGCTAGAGATTTCCGTAGCCCTTCACGCAGTAATGGATTATCAATTTCTGCATTTAACGCTTTGTTCATGCAATGCATCCATTGATCGCGTAAGTCCTGATCAATAGGGAACGGCATATGGCGTTTTCGTAGCATTGGGTGGCCGTACTTTTCTGCAAACAAGTCTGGGCCGCCTAACCAACCGGACAAAAATTCAAAAAAAACTTGGCGTATGCGGTCTAATGGTTGAGGATGCATATCATATAACGGTTTAGCGTATTCATCGCTCGCCATTATGTCGTAGAATCTATCAGACAGAGCACGTGCTCCTTTTTCACCGCCCATCATCTGGTAAGGTGTTTTTTCTGGCGAGGGAGCTTGTTGTGGCTCTGCTTGTTTCGATTTTGAGAAAAGTCGTTTAATCATAATTTTATCATCGTTAATTAACAGTATTTACTGTGCGAAGAGGTTGCTTGAATATGGACAAATATGCGGTTTTTGGAAACCCAATCGAACACTCAAAATCACCCGCTATACATACGCAATTTGCAACCTCATTAGGCGAGCAAATTGACTACCGCGCAATATTAGCACCGATTGACGGCTTTAAAAAATCAGTGAGAGACTTTTTTGCTCAAGGTGGGCTCGGAGCTAATGTCACTATGCCATTTAAAGAACAAGCCTATGAGCTGGTCGATGAGCGTACAGAACTTGCAAAAATCGTTGGTGCAGTAAATACCATTAAATTACTTGATGATGGTCGTTTACTCGGTGACAACACCGATGGTGTAGGATTTGTAAATGACTTACTAGCAAACAAAGTTGCTATAAAAGATAAGCGAATACTGTTAGTTGGTGCTGGTGGTGCTGCCCGTGGTGTGGTGTTACCGCTTTTAGCTCAACAGCCTAGTGAAATTATCATCGTTAATCGCACTAGCGAAAAAGCAAAAGCGCTTGCTGAATTATTTGCACAATATGGCGAAATAAAAGGTTATGGTTTTGATGATTTACCAGTAAGTGATTACTCGCTAATTGTAAACTCAACATCTAGCAGCATGCTGGGTGAGCTACCTGCGCTTGATAAAAAGCACCTTAGTGGCTGTGATTGGGTTTATGATATGTTCTATTCGCTTAGAAACACTTTATTCATGCAGTGGGCGCAAGATAATAAACCCAATATTTCAGTTTTAGATGGCAGTGGTATGTTAGTTGGCCAAGCCGCACAAGCGTTTTATGTATGGCGCAATAAAATGCCAGAGATATTACCTGTAGTTAGTGCATTAAAAGCAGGGGAGCTTAAATGAACCAAGCTATTCAATTTATAGATAGAGTCGAATTTGATGAGAAAAATCAGCTATTAACCTTTTATGCGCAAGTTAGTGGACTCATGGTTGAGTGTGTTGTGAATACGCAAAGCTTATTAATTTCAGATATGACTGCAGCAAAACAACATTTTGAATCACTGCGTTTTGATTATGAAGAACTTGCTGAGCAACTCATCGAAGATGAAGAGTATAACTCAGCGGGACAAATTGAAATAAAGGCGTTAATTTAATCTTCTGCTAGGTATTCGTCTTTTAGCTCAACATAGTTATTTGCAGAGATTTTTAAAAAGCTAAGTTCTTGCTCTGTTAAAGGGCGAGCTTGTTTAACAGGGCTACCAACATAAAGGTAGCCTGATTCTAAACGTTTATTAGGCGGCACTAGGGAGCCACCACCTATAATTACATCATCTTCGACAATAGCATTATCCATAACAATAGCACCCATACCAACTAAGATACGATTGCCTAAACGACACCCGTGTAACATTACTTTATGGCCAACCGTAACATCGTCGCCAATAACGAGAGGGTAACCATCAGGGTTGCTTTTACTTGAGCGAGTTAAATGCAACACGCTGCCATCTTGTATATTGCTACGCTCACCAATGCGGATATAGTTTACATCTCCCCGAGCCGCGACCAATGGCCAAACACTGCTGTGGTCACCCAATGTGATATCACCGACCAATACTGCTGATTCATCTATATAGACAGATTGGTTAAAAGTAGGAGTAACTCCTTTATAAGAACGGATAGTCATAGAACACCTAATAAAATGAAAGCAATTAAAGTTGATGATAGCAGTAGAGCTTATAAAATGGCCAGAGAGGAAGTGAATTGACTACTAAACTAGCGGTTTTAAGGTGTTTAGGTCGTAAATCAAGCGAACAGCACTTTATTTTAAGTTTTCTTTAAAAAACACTTGCGTAAAAATCTGTTCTCCCTATAATGCGACCCCACTGAGACGGCAGAGCAGGCAACGCTTAGCGAGGCAAGCAGTTAATCAGTAAGTTGAGTAAAACTTGAGTTTAGATTTTTTAAAAAGTTTAAAATTAAGTGTTGACAAAAAAATAGGAAAGCGTAACATGCGCAGCCCTAGCGACGTAAAGCAAAGCGCTTTAATCGCAACGTTCTTTAACAATATAAAGCAATCATCTGTGTGGGCGCTCGTACAGATTGAGTTCTAACAGCAGATTCTAGTTCGCTAGATGACGCAAAAAATTTAGAGTCTCAATTGAAACTGAGTGACCAAAAGAATAGTTACCTTTAGTAATTATTCAGCACAGTCAATTCAATATCGAAAGATATTAAATAAATTCAGAATTCATTGAGCTGTTCTTCGGAACATAAAAACTTTTAATTGAAGAGTTTGATCATGGCTCAGATTGAACGCTGGCGGCAGGCCTAACACATGCAAGTCGAGCGGTAACAGAGAGTAGCTTGCTACTTTGCTGACGAGCGGCGGACGGGTGAGTAATGCTTGGGAACATGCCTTTAGGTGGGGGACAACAGTTGGAAACGACTGCTAATACCGCATGATGTCTACGGACCAAAGGGGGCT
>NZ_JASDCD010000024.1:0-58064 GCF_030408095.1 Pseudoalteromonas sp. APC 3893 | reverse complement strand
TCACGGCTTGCGTCGTGAAGGGCTTCAAGATCTATTTTTTGCTCTGTGGTCAATTCAATTTTTTTCATGTGGGTATCATGATCCTCATTACTGTAAAAATCAAGCACCTTCATTGATCACGGGTATATACGCTCATCAGAGAAGATATTTTGGCGCAAGGTATGCGATATTTACGCCACCAGCATTGATTACGACGGCAAAGCACAAACCAGTGTCGACTTTTTTGCTAAAGTGCAAAACAAAATGCATTGGGCTGCCCATGGTAATACTGCGGCAGAGCTTGTGTTTAAATGTATTGATGCCGACAAACCCCATTTAGGTTTAACCAGCTTTGCGGCCGCAGAGCCAACCCGCAAAGAGGTGGTTACAGGCAAAAATTATTTAAATGAGCAAGAGCTCGATACCTTGAATAGACTGGTTAACTCCTACTTAGAATTTGCAGAACTTCAAGCGCGTAACGGTAAACTAATGAAAATGGCAGACTGGGCAAGCAAGCTCGATGACTTTTTACGGCTAAGTGACTATGAAGTGCTTAACCATGCTGGCAATATTTCACAGGCGCAGGCTACTGAAAAAGCTAAACAAGAATACGATAAGTACCGCAGAGTAATTGATGCCCAGCCATCAAAGGTTGATTTAGACTTAGCTAATGCGCTAAAGCAACTGCAAGATAAGCCCAGTAGTTAACATTAAAAGTGGAAGGTGATATATGACAACTCAACAGCCAGCTATTGAACCTATGCTAATCGCAGACGTTGCAAGCCTAATTCACAGCGCCAAACTGCGCGCTGCGGTGGCGGTAAATAGTGAGTTGACGCTGTTGTATTGGCATGTAGGGCAGCGTATCAATCAAGCTATTTTGGGCGGTGAGCGTGCCGGTTACGGCAAGCAGGTGGTGAGTAATTTGGCCAAACAACTCACAATGCAATTTGGCCGAGGTTGGAGTCCCCAGCAACTTCGTCATTGTATGAAGTTTGCGGAGCATTTTATTGATGAGAAAATTGTCTCTGCACTGCGGAGACAATTAAGCTGGACGCACATTAAAACCCTGATTTATATTGATGAACCACTCAAGCGTGACTTTTACAGCCAAATGGCAATAACCGAACGCTGGTCAACTCGCACCTTAGATGAGCGTATTGGCGCTATGTTGTTTGAGCGTACTGCTATTTCAAAAAAGCCCGATGAAACCGTGAATGCTGAATTATCAGCGCTGCGTGAGCAAGGCAAAGTAAATGAAAGCTTATTGTTAAAAGATCCTTACCTGCTGGATTTTCTTGATCTCAATGACCGCTACTTAGAAAAAAATCTTGAAGATGCCATTTTACGAGACATCGAGCATTTTTTATTAGAGTTAGGCGCAGGATTTACTTTTATTGCACGACAAAAGCGCATTCAAATTGATGAAGACGATTTTTATATCGACTTGCTATTTTATAACCGCAAGCTTAAACGTTTGGTTGCTATCGACTTAAAAACTGAGAAATTTAAGCATGGCCATAAAAGCCAAATGGAGCTTTATCTGCGCTGGTTGGCTAAATATGAACAAGAAGCCGATGAACTGCCACCATTAGGTATTATTTTATGTAGCAGCAAAAAGCAAGAACAAATAGAGTTACTCGAACTCGATAAATCAGGTATTCATGTTGCAGAATATCTTACGGTATTACCGCCGATGGATGTGCTTAAAGCAAAACTTCATCATGCAGCTGAAGCAGCCAAACAACGCTTAGCGCAAGACAAATAACAAAATAAGAATAATAATAAGGACGAGCGATGAATGATGTAACCCAAGAACGGATTTTTCAACACGACATCATCAACCAAATGGTAGCCAATGGCTGGGTTGAAGGCACAGGTGCTGGCTATAACTGCGAAACCGCTTTGTATGAGCAAGATGCACTGACCTTTGTTAAAAACACCCAACCTAAAGAGTGGCAAAAGCTGTGTAAGGTGTTCCCCAATGACCCTGAGCGCCACTTTTTAGACGCGCTGGTGGCACAAATTAAAAAAGCCGATATAAATGCCACCGATAAAGCCTCACGCACCTATGGTGTATTAGGTGTATTACGCCATGGTTTAAAAATTCGTAATGCGCGTTTTGAGCTGTGCCAATTTAAACCAGAGCATAATCTAAACCCCGAAACCCTAGCGCGTTATGAGCAAAACACCTGCCGCATAGTGCAAGAGTTGGTGTATAGCCCGTATGCCAATGCTGAGCACTTAGCTGCAACAGGCAGCAAAGCCAAAAGTTGGCGTATAGATTTAGTGTTGTTTGTAAACGGCTTGCCCGTATCAACCCTAGAGCTTAAATCAGAATTTAAACAAGCGGTTGAAAATGCAATTAAGCAATACAAACAAACCCGCTTACCTAAAGACCCTGCGACTAAAAAACCAGAGCCACTACTTACCTTTAAGCGTGGTGCATTAGTCCACTTTGCTGTAAGCCAGTATGAAGTGTACATGACTACTAAGCTTGCAGGAGATGACACCTTCTTTTTACCCTTTAACAAAGGTACAAGCGAAGGTGGTGCAGGTAATGATGTACCTGAAGATACTAGCCGTTATGCAACCGATTACTTGTGGAATGAAGTATTAGTGCCTAAAAACCTGCTTAACATTTTAGGCAGCTTTGTACACTTACAAATAGAAGACAAGGAAGATTGGGAAGGGCGTAAATACAAAAAAGAAACGCTTATTTTTCCGCGCTATCACCAGTGGGATGTAGTAAGTAAGCTGATTGATGCGGCAATAGAAGAGGGCACAGGTAATAAGTATTTAGTGCAACACAGTGCGGGCTCTGGTAAATCAAACTCTATTGCATGGACAGCCCACCAGCTTTCTACCTTGTATGATGAGCGAGGTAATAAACAATTTCATTCAGTGATTGTTGTAACAGATAGAACAGTACTTGATGATCAGCTGCAAGATACTATTTATCAGTTTGAGCATGCAGACGGTGTGGTAGGGCGTATTAATAATAAAGAAGGTGATGGCTCTAAATCAGAGAAGCTCGCCAGCGCACTTGAAAACGCTCAGCCTATTATTATTGTAACCATTCAAACCTTCCCGTTTGTATTACGTGCTATAGAGAACAGTACTAGCTTAAAAGAGCGCAGCTATGCGGTTATTGCCGATGAAGCTCATTCATCACAAAGCGGCTCTACTGCTCGACAGTTAAAAGAAGTGCTGATGACTGAAGAGACTGACGATAATGTTGAGTTATCTTCAGAGGATATACTCGATGCAACCGTTGCAGCCCGCCGTGGTAGTGCAAACCTTAACTACTATGCGTTTACTGCCACACCTAAAGCAAAAACAATAGAGCTGTTTGGTCGATTACCTAACCCAGAGTTACCTCCATCAAAACAAAATAAGCCAGTGGCGTATCACATATATTCAATGCGCCAAGCAATAGAGGAAGGCTTTATATTAGATGTACTTAAAAATTACACTAACTATAAGGTGATGTATCAACTTGCTCAAAAAATAGAGGCGGCAGATGAAGAGGTTGATAGTAAAAAAGCAGCGGTAAAGCTTAACCAATGGGTGCGCTTACACGACCATAATATATCGCAAAAAGTTAAAGTGATTATTGAACACTTTAAAGATAACGTAATGGGTTTATTAGGCGGACAAGCTAAAGCAATGGTAGTAACTGGCTCACGTAAAGAGGCTGTACGTTATAAGTTAGCATTTGATAAATATGTAGCTGAAGCCCTAGCAGAGCAAAAAACAGGTTATTCGACAATACGCGCTATGGTGGCATTTTCAGGCGAAGTTGAATTTACTAAAAGCGATCCTGATAGCGCTGCATTTTTAGATAAAAAGTTTACTGAAAAAAATATGAACCCTGATCTTAAAGGCCGCGATATGCGCAAAGCCTTTGATAGTGATGATTACCAAGTAATGCTAGTGGCTAATAAGTTTCAAACAGGGTTCGACCAACCAAAGCTATGCGCTATGTACGTAGATAAAAAGCTAGGCGGCGTTGAGTGTGTACAAACTCTGTCACGATTGAATCGTACTTACCCAAGTAAAGCGCAAACAGGCACGTTTGTACTGGACTTTTTTAATGCCCCAGAAGACATACTCGAGGCATTTCAGCCTTACTACCAAACAGCAGAGCTTGCTGATGTTACTGACCCTCAGATTGTTTTTGATTTATTTGAAAAGCTGCGTGCTAGCGGCATATTTTTATGGACTGAGGTTGAGCAGTTTTGTGCAGCCTTTTTCACTAAAAATAAATCAAACGCGGCAATCAGCAATATTATTCACCCAGCTAAAGAGCGTTGGCAAAAGCGTTATGCATCTGCAATTGAGGCGTATATAAAAGCCAAAGAAATGTTTGAGCGCACCAAAAAAACAGAAGACGCAGTATTAATAGCTAACGCAGAAACAAGCTTTAAAGAGTGCAAACAAGAAAAAGACCGCCTAGAAATATTCAAAAAGGATTTAGGCAGCTTTACCCGCTTTTATGAGTTTATGTCGCAGCTGGTGGAATACGACGACAAAGAGCTTGAAAAGCTAAGCTTATTCGCCCGCCATTTACGGCCACTGTTACGTGAAAAAGTAGTAACAGAAGATGAACTTGATTTAGACAACGTAGTAATGAGCCATTACCGGCTATCAAAAATACGTCAGCAAGATATACAGCTAAAAGAAGGTGATCCTGATTACAAGCTAGAGCCAAGTAATGATGTGGGCAGCGCTAAAGCGAAAGATAAAAAAGAGGCGTTTTTATCGCAAATAATCGACAAGCTTAATGAAGTATTTATTACTGATAACCTAACAGATAAAGACATGCTTAACTATGCATTTACAGTACGCGATAAACTCAGCGAAAACGCCTCTGTAATGAGCCAGATCGCCAACAACAGTCCAGAGCAAGCTATGCTAGGTGATTTTCCGCAGGCAATGGACGACGCCATATTGGGCAGTGGTGACGCACACCAAGAACAAATGATGCAGCTACTGTCAGATCCTGTAAGAAACCAACACTTTCAGCGAGTGATATTTGATATGTTAAGAGGCTTTAAAAATTACCATGTTTGATTTAAATAATATACAACAACGCGCATCAAGCAAAACGTACGATCTTGGTTATGGCTTGTTTGCGTCAAACCATGTGAGTAATTTGCTTATTATTGATCACCAGATCATGGCAAGCGTGGCGGGGCAGTTTAAATACAAAGTCACTTTAGAAAATGACGCAGCTGGGCAATGTTTAGCAAGCTGCACCTGCCCTGCGGCCGATTATCAAGAAATATGCAAACACGCCATTGCCGTTGCGCTCAAAGTAAACAGTTTATCCGCAGCTGAACTCGCTGATGCAGATGCAAATGATGAAACAGCGCAAGACAATGAGCGCAGTGAACTCATCACGTGGTTTTTAGATAAACCCAGCGATGAACTGACCAATATTATCATGGATTTTTTAGACGAGTCAGAGCATGAATACGACAAGTGGTTAATGATGATGTCAAACGATAAACAAGCACTGGGTGTATGGGAGCTAAGTAAACTTATCACCAAAGCGTTGCCTGAAGAGCAAGTGTGGGATTGGAATGAAGTGAGTGGCTATTTTGCAGATGCAGACTCGCTGTTTGAATTGATATTTCCAGCAATAGCAAAACTGCCTGTAGAGCAGCAATGGCAGCTAAACCTTAAAGCCTTGGTACGTTTAAATGATGTGCTTGAGGGTATAGATGACTCGGGCGGCTTTCGCTATGAAATAGAGGGGCAGCTTAACCAAAACTTGAGCGAGCTATTTAATCAATTATCTTGGCCTGATGAGCAAAAAGCGCAGTGGATTTTTGAGCACTTTGCAGATTATAAATACGATGTATTCCCGAGTGTGCCGCATGACTTTAATATAACGCCAAGTGTAAATACCTTGTTTTTATCACAGTGTGCAACGGCAGTGGAAAAGCGCCTGCAAACAGGCGTTGATTTTGATGACTGGAAGCAAAAAAGTGCACTTACACGCCTTACATCGGTATTGATAGACCAAGCGCAAGAACAGGATGATTGGCAAGAGCAACTGCGTTTAATTAAACTAACAGCCCATGATTCAGATGATTATTTAAAAATAGCTGCGCTTTGCAAAGCGCGTAATGACTTATTAGATGCCGAGTATTATTTAAAGCAAGCGTATCAACGTGCACACAAACCGCACGAACTGCTTGCATGTAAACGTGATGAAATAGCACTTCGCCTTGAGTTATCAGAATTTAAGGCCGCATGGGCAATAGCGTGGCAGTTATTTGTTGATAACCCAAGTTTTAATGGCTTTAAAGATTTACAAACGCTACAACTAAAAACCGGCATCATTGACGCTGAGTTTACGCAAAAGGTAGATCAATTATTACTTTCTTTGTCAGATAAAGCGGCTAAATCAAACCAAGGTGCTTATCGCTTTACTAATTATCCGAGTGAGTTACTGGATTTTTATATTGATCAAAATGAAATAGAAAAAGCACGCTCATTAGCTGCAAAGCATGAGGTTAAGTCGAGCCAATTGATAACGTTGGCTGGTTTAATTATGGCGCAATATCCACAAGAGTCGATTGACTTGTATCACAAATCACTTCGCAACATCATTGGAAAAACCAACAATGATGCTTATCGTGAAGCAACTAATCTATTAATTAAAATAGAAAAAAACTTAAAAGACACCAACGCTGACTGCACGCTATTGTATGACATGATTGCCGCTCTCATTAAGGACTTTAAACAAAAACGCAATATGATGAAGCTATTGCGAGAGTATTTTCCTGAGTGTTTTAAATAAATAGTGATCGTAGACGATAAGGTTGTTTCTTATATGGTAATTTGTTTTAACTATGAGGAGGTGGTATGTCAGTTGAAGTTGCAAGTTGTACTTTAGCGCAGCTGTTCAGTAAAAAAGGTTTTATCAGTGCTAATAAAACTGAAATTCATGGCGAGTTAACCATACCAGAATATCAACGACCTTATCGCTGGACTGAGGTACAAATACAACGGCTATTACAAGATTTTAAAGACTATCAAGTTGATGAGCGTAACCGCTCTAGTGATGGGAGCTGTCCGTTTTATTTGGGTAGTATTATTTTGCATCAGCAAGGAAGCAAGTTAAACATTATTGACGGTCAGCAACGCTTAACAACCATGGCATTAATTGCCTACCTAACAGAAGAATTTAAAAGACTATCACTTCGCTATAAAGCGCCAGAAAGTCAACAACAAATTAAACATAACTTAGCTTGGCTAGCGAGTAAAAATTTACAGCTTAACGAAATTGATTTTTCAGCTATTCATATTACTTTAGTGGTGACAAATTCTGAAGATGAAGCTTATCGTTTTTTTGAAACACAAAATACCGGTGGTGTGCGCTTAAAAGGCCCTGATATTATAAAGGCGCACCATTTAAATGTAATAGATAAAAGCATGCCTAATAAAACTCGCCATTATGCCGAGTTATGGGAAAGCTTGAATGATATTAACCCCATCATAAAACTGCTGTTACGTGGACGGTATTGGGAATACTTAAATTTACGAAAAGACTTAAAAGACCCGACAAGAAAAACCATGCCGTTTCATCAACAAGAACGTCTTTTAGTTGATGCTGTTGTTGATGAGTTCTCTCCTAGTGCAACGGGAGATGATGTGGCTTTCGGGCGAGTTACCAGAACGTATTTAGATAATGGTGGCGAAGCGTTAATGCAACCACAAGTAGGATACGAATTACGCCAACCACTCAATAGCGGTGCCAATACCATTCGTTACCTTGAGTATTTTCAAGCATTAAGGCAGAAATACTTACTAAAAAATCATGACGATGAAGCGCTTTTTGCGTTTGACGAATTCTATCATAAGCTTGTTTGCAAACTTGATGGTTGTGCTTATTTAAAGCAGCTATTTGATGCTAGCTTATTACTTTATATCAGCCAGTTTGGACAGCAGCAGTTAGAAATTGCAGCAAAAAAGTTTTTTAGAGTGGTTTATTCTCGAAGAGTATCGAACCAAGTTGCCGTTAAAGAAAAGTCAATTCCCGCATTTTTAAAAGAAACGCCAATGTTAGATTGGATAGCGAAAAGCTATACCTCAACGCAGTGTTTTGATTTATTTGACCAGTTTGAACTCAATGTAAATCCTGATGGCATTATAGACGCCGAAAAGTCACCTACAAAACAAAAGTCGAGCACTAAACAAAACTTTATAAATAAAGTGATTAGTGCTTTTGCGTTGAGCGTTGAGCGTGATGTAACTAAAGCTGAATACGCTCAAGAGTTTGGTAATCGTTTTAGCCAACATATTAATTTATTAGGGAGAAAGTAATTTTGGATAGGCTATCAGTACAAACTGAATTACTCACTTTAGAAAAGGTTTTCAATGGTGGCTACCAGTTTTCAATACCTAGTTATCAACGACCTTATGTGTGGTCTGATGATGACGTATTATTACTATTTACTGATATTAAAACTGCTTGTGAGCGTTACCACTTGTCAGAAAAAAAAGAAGATAAGCATTACTTTATTGGCACCGTACTTTCTTCTAAATTACAAAGCAACACGGGTTTAGTTTATGAGTTAATTGATGGGCAGCAACGCACGACCACATTAATGTTAATTGCCATAGCGTTTAAAGCCGCTGGCGTTAAATCAAACCTTAATGAGTTAGCGGTTTATATGACTGAAACTGATAAGGCTATGCCTCGACTACAGTTTGCTATTCGTGATCAGGTACAACAGTTATTAGGTGGGCTTGCTGGACTTAAAGGTTATGAAAGACCATCGCAGGAAGTTATTGATAATAATGAATACCTTAAACAAATAGGAATTGCTTTAAAGGTATTAAGGGAGCATATAGAAACACCTGCGCTTGACAAAAATGAAGCCGAGAAATTAGCAGAGTATTTCTATAGCAATGTGCAATGGGTAAACAACATAGTGCCAGCGAAAATGGATTTAAACCGTTTGTTTGCCACTATGAATACCGCAGGTGTTCAGTTAGAGCAATCCGATATTTTAAAAGCGAAATTATTTAAACATATTAAATCGGATAAAGCTCAATATGATGCTATGTGGGTAGCTTGTGAGCACATGGAAAATTATTTTGAGCGCAATGTGCGTAAAGTATTCCCAGATGCAGATTGGGATAGTATTGAACCCGATAATTTAGCTGTGTTTGATAAAAAAGTTTTCTCTCACCCAGAACCACAACAGCAAAGTGATGACGAAAATGGTTTTAGTATCGATGAATTAAGCCAAATGCTAGCAAGCGGTAAAGCACCAGATAGCGTAAAACAACAGGTTTTTGAAACTTATGACTTAGATGTAGAAACAACTTATTGCCGCTCAATTATAAAGTTTCCTTTATTTTTAATTCATGCTTATCGCGTTTATTTAGCGATAAACGATGAATTAGATATTGAACCAAGGCTGCACAGTGATCGATTGCTGGAAATTTTTAATCCGCTTATTTATTCAGATGAAACAACCGTTAAAGCTTTCATTGAAATGCTGTGGCAGGTTCGTTATCAATTCGATGCGTGGGTTGTTAAGTGGGTCGAGCGAGACGACTCTCCAGAGGCTCATTTAGGGTTGACCTCTCAATCAGCAAGCCTATCTAAAGGTAAGCAATATATTAATCGTTCACCTAAACAGGTTAATGCGTTGACCTTATTACAAAGTGTTCGTAACTTCACGGGTGAAAGAAGCGCACAGTATTGGATTACACCATTTATTGCTGAGTTAATTAAAAATAAAGTAAGTGCCAAAAGGGGGGGGAAAGCTCTTAGGTTACTGGAGAGAATAGACAACCGAATGTCATTAGCTTTATGTTCTCAAAAAGACGCAAGCTTCAAACAAGCAAAATCCAAAAAGCCACCGCGAACTAGCTGGATTGAACAAGTAAAATACTTTGATGAAGCAAATGGAACTAGCTTTGAGCATTACTGGTTTCAAAAGCTTGAGTATTTACTTTGGAAACAAATTGATGACTCTAAATCTAGTTTAAGTAATTCAGAATTAGAAAAATTCATGAAATATCGTATTACCTCTAAAAACTCTGTTGAGCACGTATATCCACAACATGAGGAGTACCAAAATATGTTGGAGAGAGACTTCTTAGATGCATTTGGTAATTTAGTTTTATTAAGCCCTGGTGAAAACTCGTCATATAGCAACCAAGCAGTTAAGAAGAAGTTAGTCGATTTTGAAGCCAAGCCTCAGTATGACTCTTTAAAGTTAAAGGCTATGTTTAAACTGTTGAAAGAACAAAATGATTGGCAAAAAGAGCAAATAAAACAGCATCAAAAAGAAATGTTGAGTACGTTAGCAATGCATTATGGTGAAAAGGAGCATTGATGAGTAAAGTCACATTAGACCAAGATTATAAAAATTGGGTGCTTGAACTTAAGCGACAATTTCGCCAATCGCAGTTAAAAGCTGTTGTTAAAGTAAACAGTGAACTATTGCAATTTTATTGGCACCTAGGAAGTAATATTGTTCAAAGGCAACACATGACTAACTGGGGAGAGGGTTTTCTTACTCAATTAAGCCAAGACTTAATGGCTGAATTCCCTGATGTTAAAGGTTTTTCTCGTCGTAATTTAGAACTTATTCGCCAGTGGTACAGTTACTGGAGTCAAAACGAGGTAATTGCGCAACAGGCTGTTGCGCAAATTATTACGATTCCTTGGGGGCATAATCAAGTAATTATTAATAAGTGTGCAAACTTAGAAGAAGCTTTGTATTACGTAAAAGGAGTCAACGTTCATGGCTGGAGTCGAGCGGTACTTACTCACCAGATAGAAAGCGGTTTATACCAGCGAGAAGGGAAAGCGGTAAATAATTTTGAACATACCTTGCCACCAATGCAATCAGATTTAGCGCAACAGTCATTAAAAGACCCTTATGTTTTTGATTTTTTAACGCTAACTACAGAGTACTCTGAGCGTGATTTAGAACAAAGTTTAGTTAAGCATGTCACCCATTTTTTAATGGAGTTAGGCGCAGGTTTTGCGTATATGGGCAAACAAGTACCGATAAAAGTAGGTAAGCGAGACTTTTATTTAGATTTGTTGTTTTATCACACCCGCTTACACTGCCATGTAGTTATTGAGTTAAAAATCACTGATTTTGAACCAGAACATGCCGGTAAACTCAATTTTTATATTAAAGCCGTAGACGAGCAGTTACGCGGACCAAACGATGAACCTACGATTGGTATTTTATTGTGTAAAAACAAAGATAGTTTAGTCGCAGAGTATGCATTAAGCGATATAAATAAGCCAATTGGTGTATCTGAATACCAATTAACTCAATCTTTACCAGACAATTTAAAGCCAAACTTACCCAGTATTGAAGAAATTGAAGCTGAGTTATTGCAAGATTTTATTAACGATAAAAATAAAATCCAGCATTAAAAGGATGCATAATAGTGAAAAAACGAGCAAGCATTAGAGGCTGCAATAGAAAAAGCTCTGACGGGAGCTTGCCTAGAAGGCATTAAAACTGGTCTACAAACAGCTAGGCCTGATTTTGGTAACAACTTTTTAAGCTTGTATTTGTGTAACTCAATGTGGCGTAGTGATATTTTAAAAAATCAATTCAAAGGAGCAGTAATGACTAAAGCAACTAAGATACAAGTCCAGGATACAATTTTAGACTCAATTCAAGATAGTCTAGAAAAAGCGCATCAATTAACGGGGGTCACATACAGACAAATGCCAGAGTATTTTCTTAATGTGAGTATAGTAAATGCGTTATGTGATAAATTTCCAAATCTTGGCTATAGATTAGAGATACCAGTTCGAGAAGTATTAGGGACTTTTGGGCTTATCGAAACCAGCAACGATCAAGATTTAAGAATAGGTGGTAAATTTGACATAGCAATAATCAGTCGTAAATCAAAAAGAATAAGGCATGTTATCGAAGTTAAACGCTCCATTAGCCAAAAGGAATTGTTGAAAGAGGCAAAGAGGATTTATACTTTGGCAGATGCCGAACATGGATCTAAGCGTTTACAAACGGGCTATATCGTTAGTGTCCGGCGCCTCAAAGAAACCCTAAAAAGTACAAAAGCAAGTGATTTAATAGACAAGAGATTAGATTACCTTAGTACACAGCTAGAAGGTAAAGCAAAAGTTAGTGTTAGATATAGCTTATTAGAAGATGTGCAGCCATATGGGTTTGATGAGCACGAAAAGTTATTAATAAGTGTCTTCAGCATAAGTGTTTAACATACAGACTTCACAATGAAAGTTGCACGATATGAAGCAATCTTAAATTGTATACCTGTTAGGCCGTTACGTCGCTCAACTTCAGAGCTGAAAATTAAGCTTTCAACTCAAGGCTTTGAGCTTTCAATCCGCATGCTTCAACGTGACTTGCAATCACTCTACGATCAAGGTTGTTTTGGCCTTGAAAAAGACACGCGAAGTAAACCGTATGGCTGGTCTATCAATGCGCAGTGGCGAAGTAGCAACTCAAGAGTAATGAGTACCGAAGTTGCAGAGCATTATTTGCTGCTAGAGCAATTACTACCGCAATCTGTACCGAGCGATGTTAAACAGTCGGTACATATTAAAGCAGAGCAGGCGCTTAAACGTTTTAATGGGCATGTGCCTGACTGGCTTTCAACTCTGCCTAAGCCTTCGTTAAAAGTGAATATTGATAGCAAATTAGTTGCGCAAATTGAGCATGCGATTAAGCATAAGCGTGCAGTGAGCACTGAGCTTTATAGAGTACTTTACGATGAGGCGCATTGGTTAAAGTTTGCTGAATTAAGCTTTTATAACTTAGTTGAGCAAGGCGGCGTGTTGATGGCGCACTTTATGGTGGGCTCGCTTCACGATAAGTGCTACCAGATGCCGATTTATCGTATTCGCAATGTGCACATTTTGCAAAAAACACGACGAGAGCCAAGCATTGAGCAATTGAAATCGTTACGTAGTGCGATTAATAAAGGTATGAAGCAATCAGAGATTGAGTTAGTTGTGAAAGTACCCAGCCACTCAGCGGTTAATCAAGGTTTTGTTGAACTTGGCGAATTGATTGATAAGCAAAGTATCGATGAAAAAAATGTATTACTTACCTACCAAACTATTGATACCGAACAATTGACCGATGAGCTATTTAAATGTGCTCATTGGCTTGAAGTCATAAAGCCTGAGCAAATCAGGAAAAGAATCATCACAAAACTTAAAGCGGCTGCTAGTAACTATCAATAACGCTAATTAGTTTGGATGCGTCAATTTTTGACGCACCGGTTTGTTATGCTCCTTTAAAAGTTAAGGAGTAGTTATGTTTCAATTAATTGAGCAGCAAGATGGTTTATCTATTGGTGTATTTGGCATTGGAGGTTGTGGCTGTAATACGTTAAATAGTATTTATGAGCAGCGCGAGAGTAAACAAGCAAAGTTATTTAGTGTTAATACCGATAAAGTAGTGCTCGAACATACTCAAAGTGATGATGCCGTGCTGATTGGCGCTGAACTGACACATGGTTATGGCGCTGGTGCCGATCCTGAGGTTGGTTTACAAGCGGCGCAAGAAAGCAAAGATCAACTGTTAGCATTAATAAATAACTGCGATATTTTGTTGTGCGCAACAGGGCTTGGTGGTGGTACTGGTACCGGCGCCAGTCCTTATATCGCAGAGCTTGCTCATGAACAAAATAAGCCTGTGATATTTGTTGCAACGCTACCTTTTAGCAGTGAAGGGCAGTTTAGATCAAACGTTGCACAAGCAGGGTTGAACACTCTAAAAGAGTATGCCAATGCGGTGATCACTTTACCCAATGATCAACTTATTGAGGTTTTAGGCAATGATGTAGGCTTGTTTGACGCATTTAAACACTCAAACCAAATACTCCACTCACTAATTAAGTCATTGATCGATATGCTGTGCTATCAAGGTTTGATAAACGTTGATTTAAACGACTTTGCTAAAATCATGGATTGCCAAGGCGATGCTGTTTTAGGTGTGGGCAAATGTGATAGCGAAGATGAATTTACCACTGCACTTGACAGTGCCCTTAATAATCCCTTGGTTAATCAAGTGGATATGTCATCTAGCTCGGGCGTTATTGTGCAAGTTAATTGTAAAGAGGAGATTTCATTGGGCAGTTATAACCTCATCACCGACACGGTACGCCAACAAGTAAGCCCAAATGCGCTGGTGATTTGCGGAGTGTCTAAAATCGAGAATTTAGCCAGCAATTATGAATTGTTGATCATAGCGACAGGTGCGAGCGCAAAGATGGTTGTTGAGCAGCACGATAAAGCTGCAGATAGCGAATTAAAAAAGCCCGAAGCGATGATCACTCAACCTCAAGCCTCAGATATTTTTGATATACCCGCGTTTATACGTAATCAAGCCCCGCCGCCCAATGTAAATTAATGACACTGTATGAGCCGAATATCTACAGATTGAGCACAGGCAGCTGATGCTCAAGCCTGTACTTACATAAAGTAACTCAGGCTTGATAGGGGGTCATTTATTATTAATTTGCTTGGAATGTCACACTAGTAATATTGTAAGTGCTATCAACTTTATTGCCAGCAATCACGGCTTCACCGCTCACAGGGTAATCACTTGATACGACATATAAACCAGCTTGCTCGGTTTTTACTGTGATTTGACCGTCTTTGTTGGTTGTCATTTTTATTTGAGCTTTACTTGGCGTTAAAACGGTTACATCATGTTCAACAACAGGGGCGTTTTTATAGGTTAGGGTAAAAGTGTTGCTCTGTGGCTCTATAGGCACAAACTCAAATTCTACTTTACTTTGCGTATTACTTCGCCCCGCCTTTGCATATAACTTAGCGGCTTGCTGTTTAGGCGATCTCCAGAATTGCCATGTAGGTACTTCTTCGAGATCCCATGGCTGCCATAAGTCATCAACTGTAGCAAGTATATCGCCATTATGAGCAACATTTGCGCTCCAGTGAGTTGCGTGTTGTGTGATAGGAAAGGAGGCTTCTTTTTCATTAATATAGATTTTTGTATTTTTTAGACCTGCAATTTTATCACCAGATTCCGGCTCTCCTGGCTCACCTAAAAATAGTTTAACATGCGTATTGTTATGCTTTTCTAACCAAATTTCATGTGCTTGTAGATTACTTGCGCTAAGCAATAAAAATAATGTAAGAGGTGTAGCGATGCTTTTCATTTTAACTCCTTGTTAAGAATTGATTAGAGTAAACCTGAGGTGGTTTATAAATTAGGTGCATGCGAACTATATGGTAACGCATAATTAAATGCAAATAATTATCAATTACTTTTGTTGTGGGATCCAAAATATACCAAGGTTGTTTTTATACTTCCGTGTTTAGCTTGTGTGTACAGCACGTAACTTTATTGCAGTGTTGCGCATTTAGACTTTAAAAATTCTAAAAAAACTTTCACCTTCTCGAGCGGGTATTTTCTGCCTGCATAGAATGCATATAGCACCAGATCTTCTGGCTCATGGTCGAGTTTAATGTTGATCAATGAACCGTTGTCTATATGTTCTTGGCATGCATGAATGGGCAAAATTGCATAGCCTAATCCTTTAAGTGCAGCGGCTTTGGCCATATTGCCACTGTTTACTTTAAAGTTTGATTTTACGTGCGCTGTTTGCTGCTGTTTAAAGCGCCAGGGCATGCCCTGCAGTACAGATAAACTCGTAATACAGGGGACTTTAGTTAACTCATCTAACGAGCGCGGTACAGGTATATTGTTGATTAATTGTGGTGCGCCAACAATGCAACTGGGCCAGCGCAGCAGCTCTTTAGCGATCCAGCCTGAATCATCTAAAGGTCCGCGGCCAAAGCGTAGCACTATATCAAACCCTTCTAGCAACCCTTCACTAGGGTTTAATTGTGTATCACAACTTAGTTGTATTTGTGGGTGCAAAAAACAAAACTCGACCATTATTTCGGCTAAAAAAGGCAGATCAGGCATGATGATTTTAAGGTGCCCAGTAAGAGACTCGCCTTGCAAAGATAGCTCTTCTAGCGAGTCATCCATCGCTTGTGTCAGTGGGGTGATAGATTGGTAAAGCTGTTTACCCGCTGTGGTTGCCACCATTTTTCGGGTGGTACGTTGTAATAATCTTAAATTAAGCTGCTTCTCTAATAACGCGACATGACGGCTGACATTCGATGTAGGTAATTGCAATTGCTCGGCAGCGAGTTTAAAGCTCAATTGTTCATAAACGCATTGAAAACTGATTAACCATTGCAGTTCGATTTTATCTATCATTCATTAACTCAAAATATGGGATTAATAACGCAATTATTACTAATTTATCTTAAAAAATGACTTTGTGATAATGGTTATTCAGTTAATTTTTGAGGTAAATAATATGAACGGTAAACGAATTGCTATTGTGGGTGCGGGTATCGGTGGTATAGCGCTGGCTATTCTTGCTACACAAAAAGGGTATCAGGTGAGCTTATTTGAGCGCGATAGTAAAATCTCGACGATTGGTGCGGGGGTCACATTATGGCCTAATGCAATGTTTGTGTTACAACAAATGGGTGTGCATGAACAGATCCAAGCACTCGGTGGTATGCCTATGAATATGCGTCAGTTCGATCAGTATGGCGCAGTGCAAAATGAATTTGATATTGCGAAAATAAATACACTGAGTGGCTTTTCTAGTGTCAGTATTTTGCGCCGTGATCTTATGAGTGTGTTGGACCGCACATTAGCTGATTTAGGGGGAAACATACATTTTAACAGCGCAATAACCGTATCAGAGATTGCTCAACTAAAACAAGATTTTGATTTAGTGGTGGGTGCAGATGGGCGAATGAATTCTGTGGTAAGGCAATTCTTATATGCTGAAAAAGTGGCTCCTCAGTATCAGGGGTTTATTAATATTATTGCGATTAGCAAGTTAAAGCAGGGCACTTTAGATAATGTGATCCATGATTTTCGTGCAGCTGGCGAGCGCTTTGGTATTGTACCTATTACAGCTGATCTTTATTATTGGGCCGCAGGGTGGAGTGCAGATATTGATAAAACACGGCCGCTCTGTGATTGGTATGAGCAAATGCATCAGCGCTTTTCAACTTGGCCAGATGCAGTGCAACAGGTACTTAAATCTTATGATAAAGAGTCACTCAAGTTAATTTTTGTACACGATATTGACCGTTTGCCATATTGGCACCAAGACAACGTGCTTATTATTGGCGATGCGGCTCATGCTCCTTTACCTACTTCAGGCCAGGGGGCGTGTCAGGCGTTGGAAGATGCTTGGCATCTTGTTCGGGTTTTAGAAAAGCATGATGATTTAGAGCTCGCTTTAACGACGTTTTATCAACAACGTATAGATAAAGCCTCAACCTCTCAATTAGTTGGTCGGCAAGTCGCGCAGCAAATTTTTACTAGCAAAGCGCATAATAATGAGGCGCCAGCTTTAGGTATTTCTGCTCAGCAGTTGGTAACGTTATGGATGCAGGGGTTAGATAACTAACGGCCTTTGCTGGTTTTGACATTAACCGCTATGGCTATTTCCAAACAAAATTAGTTGATAGATGACTTTGATGTATCAACACCAAAGCGGCTTTTACGTAGAGCTGTGCGAAGTTGTTCTTGTTCAAGCACACTTTGAGCATCTACGTCATTGAGGGCTTGGTTATCTTCTCTGGCTAGATCTCCGTCTGCGACCAGCGATAAATAACGTGAGCAGCAGACCCGTAAAAATGAGGTGAAGTTGCCAATATCATGATCAGCATCAAGGGATTCAAGATAGAGTTTAGTGATCATTTGATTAACGCTCATCTGATCGCGAAACGCGACTTCTTCTAAAATATCCCAAAAAAATTCCTCGAGACGAATGGAGGTAACCACCCCATCAATGCGCAAAGATTTAGTACGGCAAGTCCATAATTGGCTGTCGGCATTGATAAATAGTTGGCACATAGGTTACCTCTTGAGGCTGCGATTTAGATTATAATAATGCCACAAATTGCTTAAGCATGGCAGGATGCGCAGGCCAAGCTGGGGCAGTCACTAATTTAACATCGGTAATTGCGCCATCCATAGGTAATTCAACATATTCTGCACCGGCCATTTTTACTTCAGGCTGGCATGCAGGATAGGCAGATACTTTTTTACCTTCAATGACCCCGGCTGCTGTAAGTAACTGTGGACCGTGGCAAATAGACGCGATGGGTTTATCGGTTTTGGCAAAGTGTTGAATTATTTCGATCACTTTTGCGTTTAGGCGTAAATATTCAGGGGCACGGCCACCGGGTAAATATAGAGCGTCGTAATCTGCTGCATTAATATCAGCAAATGTCGCATTGAGCGCAAAGTTATGACCACGTTTTTTGTATACCCAAACCACCTCAAGATGCGAGTTTCAGTTGGAATTAAAAGCGATATAGGCAAGGCATTGATTGCAAGTAATAGTGGTTCTATTGTTAAAATCAATAACGCAGTATAAATCGCTTTTAAACCAACCCTCTGGGCGCTTCACAGGAACTTACTCTCATCGTTGTTACTTCTTAAAAGGGAGTGCCATTCCTGCAAAGTAACGCCTTGATATTAAGCCCCTGTGAAACGCTGAATTCTGCATCTTGAGGTGGCTTGGGTATATAGGTTTGGTCGCCTTCAAAATCATGAATAGACGTTGCGATAGTATCACCCGCTTTTTTATCAGGGCAGACAGCATCAACCTCGTGACCCATTGCGAGCAATGCCTGAAATGGCACCATGTTTTCATAGTCTTCTACAAAATCACCGGTGAGCATAAGTACTTTAGCCATTTGTTGCTCCTTACATAGACATGTTAGTTAAATTTAGATTTACTACTTGCCCAGTTAATCACGCAAGCTAGGCAAAAGGGTAGTATAGGAATACTACGGTGGGGAATTACTTTTGAAGCAAGCATTTTTTTGATCATTAGTGAGGTTATTCAATGGCGCTTGATTCGATAATATCGTGTTGCCAACGCTGGGCTAAAAAATCGATAAATGCTCTGACTACATTTTGCTGATAGCTACGTGATAAGTAAACGGCCCATAAATGGTTTCCCGGGGTAGAGTAGTTAGGCAGTACTTTTACCAATTGCTTGGTTTGCAAATACTCGTGTGCCAAATGATAAGGTAAATTTGCAACCCCCATCCCTCTGATTGCTGCCTTGCATAGCACCGACATGTCATTGGCGTTAACATTACCCTTTACGACGATTTTTTCATCCGAATTCTCACCTAAAAAATGCCATGTTGAACTACCACTGTGCAATAAACAGTTATGCTGTAATAAATCTTGTGGAGTGGTTATGTTGCTCTTGCCAGATAAATAGTCTGGGGATGCGCATATGACTGTATTTATAAACATTAATTTACGCGCTATGAGTTGCTCATCGGGCTGGTGAATATAACGCAAGGCAATGTCTATTCGTTCATCTACCAGTTGCGATAAGCTATCAGAGAGCACCAGCTGGAAATGTGTATTTGGGTGCACGCCAACAAATTCTTCGATTGCATCAAACAGCATGTTTTGCCCAATACCAATAGGCGCTGCCACCCTAATTGTGCCGACTAGCTCGTTATTATGGCTATGGGCTCTACTTTGCAAATCCGATACGGTACTGAGTATTTGTTTACAATAAGCAAGTGCTTCTTCGCCTTGATTGGTTAAACTGACTTTACGTGTGGTGCGATGAAATAACCGCAAACTCAGCCACTGCTCAATGTCTTGTACGTGGCGGGTGACTTGTAAGCGGCTTAGTTCTAAGTTGTCTGCTGCTTTTGTAAAGCTGCCACAGCGGGCAACTTCAACAAAGCTTTGGATTGCAATTATTTTGTCCATTAGTATCCTAAAATGAACTAATGTGTATCGATAAGGTTTATTTATCATCAATTAGTAAGCAAGTAAACTGATTATCAACAACTGAGGTTACTTAGTTAGATGATAAATACTTTTTAAGGATACAGATATGAACATTACTATTTTAGGCGCAACGGGTTGGATTGGTGGTGAGATCACTACACAAGCGTTACTTCGTGATCATCAAGTAACTACAATTGTCAGAAATCCTGATAAATTAACCGCTGAAAACGTGACGCTAAATACGTTCGATTTGCGCTCAGATGACGATATAGCCCCTTTAGTTACTAGTGCTGATGTGGTGATTGCCTCAATTGGCGGACGAGCAGCGGGTAACCATGAATTAGTAGCGCAAACGGCCAAGCGCTTATTAACGGCACTGTCAGGTAGCAGTACTCGTTTACTGTGGGTTGGTGGGGCAGGCAGTTTAGAAACTGCACCCGGTGTTACATTAGTATCATCAGCTGATTTTCCTGCAGAATATAAAGCTGAAGCACTGGCACAAGGTGAAGCTTTAGAGATATTCAGGACGACCAATACAACTACGCAATGGACGTTTGTAAGCCCAGCTGCAGTTATTTACCCCGGTACGAGTGAAGGTTCGTACCGTATTGGTGGCGATGCGTTTTTCACTAATGAGCAGGGTGAGAGTAAAATATCGGTTACAGATTACGCCATTGCTATGATAGATGAAGCGCAAAATGCCGCGCATATTAATCAGCGCATCAGTGTGGCCTATTAAGTTTTTTCCAAAGGCACATAAATGTTACTCTTAATCATCAACAGATTATGAATGATATTTATGAGCCTACTTTTTTCCCTTGCCTTGGCAAGCTTACCCGCCTTACCAGAGCCTGTTGCAAATAATGCCGTCGCAAAAGTGATTGTGAATGAACAAGCGTATTTTTTAAGCTTTATGGGCTTAGGTGCAAATAAAGATCACCGCAGCGTGCATAACAAAGTATGGGCTTTGAAGCTTGGTGATAAACAATGGCAGGAAAAATCACCAGTCCCTAGTAGTTTGCAACCCAAAGGGCGTTTAGCGAGCACCGCTGTTGGATTAGGTGAATATGCTTATGTGTTCGGTGGCTATACAGTAAATAGTGATCACACAGAAATATCTAGCCCAGATGTCTATCGTTATGATTTAAAAAATGACCGTTATACTCAACTTGCCAATATGCCTGTGCCTGTAGATGACAGCGTCGCATTGAGCTATCAGCAGCGTTATATCTATTTAGTGAGTGGCTGGCACAATGATGGTAACGTTAATTTAGTGCAAGTATACGACATACAAACAGATACATGGCAGCAAGCCTCGCCGTTTTTAGGTGAGCCGGTATTTGGCCAAGCAGCAGCCATTAGTGGCAATACCATTGTTATTTGTGATGGCGTTAAAACTCAAGCGAATGCTGATAAACGCCGCTCCTTTGCCGCGGTTGCGCAATGCTTAAAAGGCACGATTAATGAGAGTAATCCATTAAAAATTGATTGGCGTACTTTGCCACATCCAACAGGCACTGCTCATTACCGTATGGCTGCAAGTAGTTATAATGGCGCTATTTATATGCTTGGTGGTTCAGCCAATCCGTACAACTATAATGGCATGGGTTATAACGGTAAGCCTGCACCCGCAAGCAGCCACGTATGGCGCTTTGATATAGCGAATAACCGTTGGAAAATACACTCGTCGCTTAAAACTCCAAGCATGGATCACCGTGGTTTACTTGAGCATGGTGGCATCTTATATCGCATTGGTGGCATGGATAATCAACAACAAGTAACCACTAAGGTGCTTGGCGATAAAGTAGAAGAGCTATGATGAACACACTTTATATAACAGGCGCGGGTGTGAGCGCCGCTAGTGGCATTCCTACTTTTCGTGGTGAAGATGGCTATTGGACTATTGGCAGTAAAAATTATACGCCGATGGAAATGGCCACTCGCGCAATGTATGAAAATAACCCAAAAGAATTTTTAGCGTGGTATTACCATCGTTTTGCTACATACCGTAATCATGGCCCTAATGAAGTACATCATTGGCTCAGTGATAAAAACTTAATCACGCAAAACATTGATGGCCTAGATGGCAAAGCAGGCAATATAAATTACATTGCCATTCATGGCCGCTTAGATCAAATGACGCTGTTTCACCATCAGGGCGATGAGGTAATACCACAAACCACACCTTGGGATAACGTAGACGAAAGCCGTTTACACGATTCGCTACTTGAATTGTTTAAAATTGAAAACCACCAGCCGCTACTCAACCAATCGTTCAAGCCTTTTGTGTTGCTATTTGATGAGTATTACACCGAGCTTTACCGCATCAGTGAAGCGCAACAACGCATGGCTGCTGCCGATAAAATAGTATTTATAGGCACGTCGTTTAGCGTCAATATCACGCAAATGGCACTGGATATTGCTCGTAACTACGATATCCCTATTGAAGTGGTTGATCCCGAGCCTGCACATGTTATGCACCCAAATGTCAGTTATAAAAAAATGAGGGCATTGGAGTATATTCAACAGCAGGGATAAGTAAAAAACCAGTACAGCGTTATTAACAGTACTGGTTTTTGTATTTGGCAAAACAGCGCTGTGCTGTTTATAAAAAACTTACTCTCATTCTGTATTAAGCTTTTATCTTCTGGGCAGAAGTGTACCAAATTGGTTTACAATTAAAAGCGAGTACGAATACCAAAGGTAATACGGCGTTCAAAGATGTTTTGAGTGATCACATGATCTGACCATTGCGCATAAATATCTTCTTTTTCCTCGGTTAAATTACTCACTGAAGTATAGATGCTCATGTCCTCTGCAAACTCATAGCCGGCATACATATCAAAATATAAAGTACTGTCGGTCCAAAATGGCATTACCCCTTCACCCATTGGTGAGCTTAAGCTGTCTAAACGATCGCTACGGTAATTAGCTGCAAGGCGCAGTTGTAATGGGCCTTTTTCGTACCAAAGCACAGCGTTTGCTGATTTCTCTGAGTTATCTTGAATTGGTAAACTTTCACCGTATACGTCAACGTTAGCGCTGTCACTTGGCGCATAAGTAAAGTTAACTGACGTTCCTAAGCCATCAAATGGTGCCGGTAAAAAGTCAAATGCTTGCTGATAAACCACTTCAAAGCCTTTAATGTCACCTCCTTGGCCATTAATTTCAGTACTTACCGGTACTTCACGGCGAGTAACGCCATCAATATCAGGTAGCCCTTGCATAACAATGCCATTTTCAACAAATGATTCTATGTCCATTAAAAAGGCTGAAATACTAAGTAAGCCACTTTCGTTAAAGTACCATTCGGCTGATAAGTTATAGTTTGTAGCGCGCCATGGCTCTAGATCAGGGTTACCATTTTGTGTGCCTTGTACCGCAACAAGCAAGTCAGGGCTAACGCCAAGTTCGGCGGCAAGTACGTCACCAGCACGAGTTCGACCAACACTCACACCACCGGCGAGTTTACCAATATCGAGCGTAGTCATGGTCTTACCGTAACCTGCACGTAAAATCACGTCATCTGTAACGTTTAAATTAAAGTTCATAGATGGTAAAAAGTCTGAATAATCTCTGTTAAGCCATTTTTCACCGGTTTTTTCACTCGCCGTACATAACGAACAAGGGCGCTCTGAACCGAGTTGGTTTTGTAGCATATCAAGTTCAGTTTTAATGTATTGCGCACCAATATTAGCGGTATAACTCAAATCCCCCAATTCGCCAGCAAAGTTCGCTTTAAAGTAGGCGGTTTGTGTTTGCTCTTTCACTTGATAAGTACGAGATGGATTAGCCAAGCGTTTATTACCTGGGTAAATAGCATTTTGGAATGCCATTGGATCGTCCATCACTTTAGGATCTACTAAATAAAAGCTATGTCCTGAACCGCCAGGACCTAAACCATTTACTTGATTAACCCAACCATCAGGCATATCACTAAAAAACTGAGTGCTACCTAAGGTTAGGTCGCCGCCCGCGACGCTATTTTCACCGTCGCCGTTAGTATCGCCCAATGAAGCGCCAGAATCTTTCCACATTACATCGGCACTAATATCACCGGTAGTAAAAGGTGCTACCAAAGTATAGGTTTCACGCTCAACATCTCGTTTTGATGCCCGCAGACCAAAATCAATATTTTGTAGGTGATCTACTTCAAAGGCATAATGGCCATCGATACGGGCAACATCAAGTGTGGCTTCTTCTTCAAAGTTATTTTCAGAATAGGTTGATACAAGGTTATATTGGCTTATATCATTGCCAAAATCTTCAGGAAAACCAAGGGTGAGGTATTCGCCGCTGCGTGAAAAGCTCACATCAACTTCTTCTGGGCCGTAACCATTGGGGTTAACAGGGGTAATGCCATCGCCATGATTTTTCAGTAAACCATGTTGCGCTCCTGAGGTCAAAAAGCCATGGGCAACGTTTTCAGTATGGCTGCGCTCTGCCGAGCCATGAATATACCTAAATTCGCCAGAAAGTGGCCCATCACCTTGGTATTCGAATAAAAAACTGGCATTGGTTGATTCGCGATCGTTAGTTAAGCTTTCGGAATAGGCACTAACACGGCGAACTTTTAAGTCTGCTTCGTTGACTGTGTATATTTGTCCGCCCTGATCATTATCTAAACGGGGAATAAAATTATCAGAATACGCCCAAATAGACCCCCGGGCATTATCAACCATCACTCCTTGTTTGCGGTCAGCGTCATCCATTTTTGTATAAAACAAATCACCGGTAAAAGTCAGTGTATCGGCAATTTGATATTGAATGGTGGTATTTAAACCTAGGCGATCACGCTCGGTTTCACGGTCCATCACACCATAAAAGCGTTGGCTATAAAAGCTGTCGTTAAAATCACCGTCACCGTTAAAATCGCGGTCGGTTTCATTTTGTATTTCAGAAGAAGTTAAAATGGTGCCGTTGCGGTAATTTGCTAGGGTGCTTTCGTCATAAGCGGCTGTGACAATAATACCAAATTTGTCATTGTTGTAGCCGGCAAACGCCACCAGTTTAGGATCGGTTTGCTCTGATAAACTGCCGCGTGTGGCTTCCCCTGTCAGTGAGAAGGTAGTGCCTTGGTCAAGATCAAAGGGTCTGCGTGTTTTTAAATCTAACGTACCTGAAATACCACCAGCTAGCGTGTCTGCTTGCGGTGATTTAAGCACGTCGATACCTGAAAGTAATGCGGCTGGTACATCGGTAAAATCGGGTTGCAGAGTGGTAATTGAACCTGCACTTAAAAACTGCTCACCATTTAAAAGAGTGGTTACTTGCGGCATACCACGTACGTTAATGGTAGAGCCTTCGCCAGCGGAGCGACGAATTTGTATTCCAGGGATACGCTGCAGCGTATCGGCAATCGTTACATCGGGCAGTTTACCAATGTCTTCAGCGGTAATTGAGTCCATTACCCCAGTGCTAAACCGTTTGTTGTTAATATCTTGTTTGTTACTGGCAGCAATACCACGTACTTCGATGGTTTCTATTGCATCATTTGCAACTGAACTTTCATCAGCGGCAAGCACCCCAAAGCTGGTATACCCACAAAGAATAGTGGCTACTGTTTTTGCTATTACGCTCCTGTTTAGCGTGGCTTGGCGACGGTTTTTAATATTCATGTTGATGTACCTCATCCTTTATTTTTAAACGTTAATTATTATTTTCTGTTAATTTGTAACACATGTTGACTATTGAGTTGTTATTAATTAACATTACTTTCAAGCAAAATGCAACAACAATTACATTAACATTTGATAGTTTTTTGATCTTAATTGTAAGCTTGTAGTCTAACTTTATGATTTTAAATAAGAGTTTTAGTTATGCAGCAATCAGTAATGAACAGTAAAAATAGTATTGATACTAGCAATAAAGGTTTGGGTAACAGTGATGAGTTTGCTCATAGTGGTTGGTGTGTTGCAAAACAACAGGTGAGCCTGCCTTGTGCGTGTATTTACCAAACTCGGTTAGATAATAACATTGCATGGATGGCAAAGTTTGCACAGCAAAGTAAGGTGGAGTTTTCACCGCATGGTAAAACCACTATGGCACCGGGTATTTTTAAAAAGCAGTTAAATGCAGGTGCTTACGCGATCACCATTGCAACGGTACAACAAGCTGTGGTGGCTGCTCGCGCTGGTGCAAAGCGTATTATTATGGCCAACCAATTAGTTGGCAAAGCCAACATGCAGCAGCTTAGCTATTTATTAAAACAGTATCAGATTGATTTTTATTGTTTAGTGGATGATATTAGCAATGTAACAGCCCTTGGTGAATTCTTTTGTGAGCAAGGTTTACAAGTTAAATTGCTGATTGAGTTAGGAGTACCTGGCGGGCGTTGTGGTGTAGTTGATGCTCAAAAGCTTCAACAATTGACCGCGCATATCAAGCAGTTTTCTTCATTACAGCTTGCCGGTATTGAAATATATGAAGGCGTATTGAGTACGCAAAGTGAAGTGACTGCATTTTTAGCAGATGCGGTCGCAAAATGTAAAGCTTTGATAGCTCAACAGGCTTTTGCTACAGAGCAAGTAATCATTACTGCTGGTGGCTCTGCTTGGTATGACTTAGTGTGCGATGCATTTGCACCACAAAATTTGCTAGATAATATGACTCCAGTGATCCGCCCTGGTTGTTACGTAGCCCATGATCAAGGGATTTATGAACAAGCACAACAGAGTGTTTTAGCGCGTAACCCGCTGGCATGCAATATTGGCAGTGACTTACAGTCATGCTTAGAGGTTTGGGCGTATGTGCAGTCATTGCCGGAGCCTGGTCGTGCCATTATTGGTATGGGTAAGCGAGATGTCGCTTTTGATGCTGGATTACCCATCCCTAACTTATATGTAGATCAATCTGGTACAGTACGACCTGCAGGAGCCGACTGGAAAGTTGAACAAATAATGGATCAACATGCCATGCTGACTTATACCGGCACTGAACAACTAAAAGTGGGCGATATTATTGCATTTGCAACTTCGCACCCATGTCTTACATTTGATAAATGGCGTTATATTAATGTCATAGATGATGACTATAACGTTATTGAGATCTTTGATACGTATTTTTAGGAGAGTAAATAATTGGATATTGTTTCGCGAATTAAAGAGCGCTTAGGCCATTTACGTCAATCAGAGCAACTCGTTGCACAATTAATTTTAACCGATCTGCAATATGCAGCATCCGCAAGCATTAGCGACTTAGCTTTGCGCGCTAAAGTGAGCCATGCGTCAATTACGCGCTTAGCAAAAGCATTAGGCTGCGACAATGTACGGGATATGAAGCTACAGCTTGCGCAATCACTGGCAGTTGGGGAGCGTTTTATTAGTGAAAACGCCTCAGCCCGTGAAGATATTCCGGCAATTTACCAAGCAATTCACAATATTTTAGATATCAATGCTGGGCTTATTGAACAGTCTTTAGTAGAAGAAGCAGCACGCTGTATTGCAGGTAGCCGTCATACACTCATTTTTGGTGTTGGGGGCGGCAGTTCGGTAGTAGCACAAGAGTGTCATAACCGTCTATTTAGGCTTGATGTACTTAGTAATGCTTATAGCGATCCCGTGATGATGCGTATGACAGCAGCCAGTGTTGACGTGAGTGATGTAATAATTGTGTTGTCGTTAACAGGACTTGCGAACGATCTTATTGATGCAGCATGTATTGCCAAAGATTACGGCGCAAAAGTAATTGCTATTTGTCCTGATAGTGCGCTTGCTGATACAGCGACAATTCACTTACCAATCAAAACAAATGAATCCGATTATATTTTTACGCCAAGTACGGCTCGTTACGCCATGCTTGCTGCGGTAGACATTCTGGCCAGTGAAGTGGCTATTTTAACGCAGAAAAAATCGCGTGAGAAGCTGCGCCGTATTAAACATGAGCTAGATGAGTACCGTCAAGGACCTGATCGCGCACCGCTAGGAGATTAACGATGCAGTACGATATCTCGCAACCAGTAGACACCATTATCTATCAAGCAAAGGTATTTGATGGCTTAGGTAATGCGCCAGTGCATATGGACGTTGCAATTAAAGGACAGCAGATTGTCGCACTGGGTGAGTTATCTGCATACCAAGCAAAAGAAAAAGTTAAGGCTAATGGACTGTGTTTAGCGCCAGGTTTTATCGATGTGCACACTCACGATGATTTAGAAGTGCTCAGAAACCCTGATATGGCGGCTAAAATCAGCCAAGGCGTAACGACGGTTATTACAGGCAATTGTGGCATTAGTGCCGCACCTGCCGAGTTAGCAACGGATGCGCCAGATCCAATGAATCTATTAGGTGACAAAGCTGAATTTAAATTTGCTCAGCTGCGCGATTATATCGACGCTTACAATGTGCGAAAAGCCAATGTCAATGTGGCGGCATTAGTTGGCCATACAACACTTAGAAATAATGTAATGGTTGATTTACTATGCCCAGCTACAGCAGCTGAAATAACCACAATGCAGCAGCAACTTGATCTTGCTCTCAGCCAAGGCGCATTAGGCTTGAGTACTGGCCTTGCCTATAAAAATGCCAATCAATCACCCTCTTCTGAAGTGCACGCGTTTGGCGAGGTCTTGAAAAAACACCATGCGATCTATACCACGCATTTACGCACCGAATTTGACGCGGTACTTGATGCGATGGATGAAGCGTTTGCAATGGAGCAAGCATTCGATATTAAGGTGATTATTTCGCACCTTAAATGTGCAGGTAAAAATAATTGGGGGCGAGCGCCTGAGTTATTGGCTAGGTTTGCCGAGCAAGGTGAGCACTCAAAATGCAGTTGTGACGCTTACCCGTATGCCGCAAGTTCCAGCACCTTAGATTTAAACCAAGTGACGAATGATTTTGATATTTTTATAACTTGGTCAGAAGCCCACCCTGAAATGGCAGAACAATTACTGGCCGATATTGCCAAACAATGGGGCGTTAGTTTGCAAGATGCAGCTAAACGGTTACAACCCGCAGGGGCGGTTTACCATGGTCTTAATGAAGACGATGTAAAAACTATTCTTGCGTTTGATAAAACCATGATTGGCTCTGACGGTTTACCGTGCGATCCGCATCCTCACCCGCGATTATGGGGCTCATTTCCACGTGTTTTAGGCCATTACAGCCGTGAACAAGGTATCTTTTCCTTGGCAACGGCGATTCATAAAATGACTGGTTTAAGCGCAGCAAATTACCGTTTAGCAAACCGTGGGGTGATCAAGGTTGGTTACTTTGCAGATTTAGTGCTATTTGATGCCGATGAAATTATTGATAACGCGACCTTTGTTGAGTCCGCTTTACCGGCATCGGGTATTCATCGGGTTTGGACTAACGGTCAAGCCACATTTAACGATAAACAGATTTTGCCCACATATTCGGGTAAATTTTTAACATCACTAGGAGCAAGTAAACATGATTAAACGAATTGGTATCGAAGGCGGTACAGGCACAGGTGGGCAGCACTTACCTTTTTCTCGCGCAATAGAAGCCGGTGGTTGGTTAATGGTATCTGGGCAAACCCCAATGAAAGATGGCGAAGTGGTTGAGGGCAGCATTATTGACCAGTCACGTTTAGCTATTCAAAACTGTCTCGATATTATGGATGAAGCAGGTTATGGCCTTGAGCACGTTGCACATGTCAAAGTGATTCTAACAGATGCGCGTTACTTTCAGTCGTTTAATAAAGTGTTTAAAGAAGTATTTGGCGAGCATCCACCAGCTAGAATTTGCGCGGTAGCTGATTTAGTTGTCGACTGTAAAGTTGAGGTAGATGTTACCTGTTATAAAGCACCTTAAGGTTTTGTCAGCGCTTAAATGACAGCGTTGACATTTATACCTAAGAGCACATATAAAAAAATAATCGTTCTTAGGTCATCAACAGAATAATAATTATCACCAATCACGTAATTAAAATGACGTGCTGTAGCTAGCGCTGCGTGGAATGGTGGAGCAGGATGTCTTATGAAGTGGCAATTATTAATGGCCTTTTTAGGCTACTTAGGATTTATGATCTGGTTTGGCTGGTGGGTGAGTCGCAATGCTAAAGGCGGCGATAACTTTTTATTAGGCGGACGCAACTTACCTTTTTTACTCACACTAGGCACGACCGTTGCCACTATGGTGGGCACTGGCTCGTCAATGGGGGCTGTTGGTTTTGCCTATAATAACGGTTGGGCAGGGATGATCTATGGTTTAGGCGGAGCATGCGGTATTTTGCTATTAGCTAAACTATTTGCTCCTGTGCGCAATCATGAATTTATGACCATGAGCGAAGAGGTCTCCTACTATGTTGGCGCTCATCCTTTGATTAAAAATACCATTGCGGTGTTTATTTTTGTTGCTAGCATTGGCTGGTTAGGTGCACATATTTTAGGCGGTGGGATGTATCTTGCGTGGTTGACTGGGTTATCACCGCTTTCGGCTAAGCTACTTATCGCTTTAGGGTTTAGTGTTTATGTGGTGATTGGTGGTTACGTAGCTGTTGTTTGGACTGACTCCATTCAAGCTATTGTCTTGTTTGTGGGCTTTTTTTTAATGGCAGGTGTCGCGCTTTATGAAGTAGGTGGCGTAGCGCAAATCGCAAATACTCAACCTGCCCTGAATCAAAGCTTCTTGTCACTTGATAAAATAGGGATTGTGCAGGGGTTATCATTATTTTTTGCCGTACTCGTTGGTGTGTTGGTTGCGCCTTCATTTCGCCAACGTATCTATTCAGGTAAACATGTAAAAAGTATAAAGCAGTCTTTTTATTTGTCGGGCGGCTTATATTTAGTGTTCGCTATTGTGCCAGCTATTATCGGAATGGCTGCCTATGCGCTTAACCCTGAACTTGAGAACAGTGCATTTTCGTTCCCCTACATGGCATTCGAACTCTTGCCTTTTGGTTTAGCTGCTTTGGTGATTATAGCGGGTTTGTCAGCCACAATTTCCAGTGCCAGCTCTGATGCAATTGCTGCGGTGAGTGTGCTAATTCGTGATATTTACAGTTTAGTGTTTAAACGTATGCCCCATGCAAAAGATGTGGTTATCCTTTCGCGCATAGGATTGGTTTTAACCATAGGGACTGCACTGTTACTTGCGCTGCTGACTAATGATGTTATTGGCTATATAACAAATATGATTGCAACGCTGATGTCTGGCTTGTGTGTGTGTGTTTTACTCGGTCACTTTTGGCCGCGTTTTAACTGGCAAGGTGCGATTGCTGCTTTAGTCGTGTCGTTGATTGTTTCGCTGGCCATTATTGCAATTCCAACGTGGCAAGCATTTTGGGGCAACCCGATTATTCCAGCTACTTTAGCCTCGGCCTGTATTGCATTTATTATCACTTTGCTAACCCCAATACAAACATGTGATAGTGCGCAAGCTTTGGCTATTTTAAAAGCTCAGCGTGAAGAAATGCAGCATGATTAATCATAAGAGCCACAAAAGAACAGGAATTAACTAATGAAAATAATAATGAAACTAATCTTAGCGAGTGTTTTTTTAAGTTGCTCTAGTTACATTTTCGCTGCTGCAAAAGTGCCCTTAATGCCTATGCCTACAAAGGTAGAACCACTGAGCGGCACAACAGAGCTGAACTCATCTCTCAAAGTGTATATTGCCAATAAACAAATGTCATTATTACAACCGTTGTTAGAAAATTCATTAATAAATAGCTCATTTAAAACGGTAGTGCTGACTGGATCACAGCAGGCGCAATTACATATAAATATCACAAAAGCTGTGAGTACGCTTCCTTATCTAAATATGGATGAAAGCTATAGCTTAGAGATTGCAGATAATGAAGTTAGATTAAACAGCGCTAATCAATATGGCATGTTAAGAGGACTGGCAACGCTATCTCAGCTTTTATTTAGCGCTCAACAACCGCTAAAGTTGGATAATTTAAAAATATATGATGAGCCAACCTACCCTTGGCGAGGTTTGTTATTTGATGGTGTTCGTCATTTTCTGCCTCTTGCTGATGTGAAACGAACATTGCGAGGTTTAGCCTCAGCTAAATTTAATGTATTCCATTGGCATTTAACTGACGACCAAGGCTGGCGAGTAGAGTTAAATAGCTACCCTAAACTACATAAAACCGCATCTGACGGGCTTTATTATACGCAAAGTCAGATCAAAGAGGTGGTTAGCTATGCAGCTAAATTAGGGATCCGAGTCGTTCCTGAGTTTGATGTGCCAGGTCATGCAAGTAGCATTGTGCTTGCTTATCCAGAGCTTGGTAGTGGAACAACATTAACTGAAATGGAAAGACATTGGGGAGTGTTTAAACCTTTGCTTGATCCTAGTAACCCAGATGTTTACACGTTTGTGGATGAGGTTGTTGCTGAGCTAGCTGGCTTATTCCCTGATCCATACCTACATATTGGCGGGGATGAAGTTGACGATAGTGATTGGCAAAAAAACGTTAAAATACAATCTTATATGGAAGATGAAAACCTGCCTGATAGTGCTGCATTACATGCTCACTTTAATCAAAAAGTGGCCACTATTTTAGCTAAGTACGATAAAAAAATGATTGGTTGGGACGAAGTACTGCACCCTAGTTTACCAAAAAGTACCTTGGTGCAATCATGGCGAGGCCATCATTCATTAGCGGCTATTCGTGAAGCTGGTTATGATGGCTTACTTTCTAGCGGTTTTTATATCGATCAACCACAATGGACAAGTTATCATTATCGTAATCACCCCAATCCACCTATTGAAAAGCGAATCACAGCAAAGCAAGTAATTAGCAGTGTTGATTTTAGCCTTAAGCGCTTAAAAGGCAGTGCAGTTAAAGGTGATGTGACGCTATTTAAAACGAGTGCAAATGAACTAGTGGCGTTAGTTAATATTGTTGGTAAAGGTGGATTTATTTCAAAACAGGTCGTGATGAACGACAGTAATACCGCTGTTTCTATAGACACTTGGATGGGGCCAACAAAATTATTACTTGGTTCAACAAATGGAGAAAATACCATTGCCATGGTAGGTAATACCCCTTACCCATTAGCGGTTAGCCCAAAAACGACATCAACAATGCAAACGCTCGAATCGGCATTATCGCGCCAGCAAGATACAGTGAAAGCGGGTAACGTGCTCGGTGGAGAAGCAACGATTTGGGCTGAACTTATCACTACAAATAACTTAGACACTCGCTTGTGGCCAAGGCTATACGCGATAGGCGAACGTTTTTGGTCATCTGCGCAATTAACGGATGAACGTGATATGTATTCACGATTAATGATAATGGAACGTTTTGCTGATCAGAAAGTAGGGCTATTGCACCAGCTGCAACTAAATAAACGTTTACAAACATTATCTAAAACTTCTGCTGATACCAACGCGTTACGAGTTTTTAGTCAGTTAATTGAACCTGCACATTATTATACTCTACATCACTTGGCGTTTTTACGTGATGAATATAATCAGTATGCTCCGCTTGATAAGCTGGTTGATGTTTTGCCAGTAGAAAGCTTGCAGTTAAAACAACTTGATTTTGCCATAGCGGATTATCAACAGTCGTGTGATCACGAGGATTTAAGTTTAGTTACCAACAAACTAAACAGCTGGCAAATGTTGTTAGAGAAAAACCAGTCTTTATTTTTATCAAATAAGGAATGGCAAGCGAGCTATTTAGAACTGATTTCAGCGTTGAACAACAAAGACCAATTGAATACGCAGCAGGCTATTAAAATCAACAATGGCAGTATAACGCAGGTGGTTCAATCAATTAACGTTTTAAAGCAAGCTAGGTTAAGCTGTGGCCGTTAATTCATTGCTTTAATCTAATATTCTTGAAAATAGAATAAAACAATAGGTTTATGAGCGCGATAGCTATATACTCGCGCGCGCTTAGCTGTGGTCAAATTTAAGTCAGTTACTTTTATCAGCCACTTGCTAAATAGTGAAGTTAAACTGGGTTGCTTTAAAGCATCGTGCCCTGTTTTATATTGTGTTGTTTTTACAGCAATTATTTACGGAAATATAACGTGAAAGATAAGCTTTTAGTCTTTTGGCAAAACCACTCAGATACCCTCATTACTTTAGGGTATAACTTAGTATTAGCATTGGTGATAATTATTGCCAGTGTGTTAATTGCGCGCTCGGTTAAAAGAGCAATCAAAAATTCTAAATCACCACTTAAAAAAGTGGACGATACCTTGCTACCTATTTTATCAAGTGTTGTTAGCTATTTGGTATATGTGATTGCAGGGCTGTTTATCTTAGATATTTTTGGTGTTAATACAGCAAGCTTAATTGCTCTGATGGGGGCTGCAGGTTTAGCTATAGGTTTGGCGCTTAAAAGTACGCTTAGCAATATAGCTGCAGGCATTATGCTATTAATACTTAGACCTTTTAAAGTAGGGGACTTTGTTGATGCAAGTGGTACAACCGGTACTGTGAGTGAAATAAATCTATTTACCACAATATTTAAAACCAGTGAGGGTCTCTATATTGCCTCGCCAAATGGCAAAGTCTGGAGCGGCAATATTAAAAACTTCACCCGTAATGGTAAAAGGCGCATGGATATTGTGGTAGGTATTTCGTTTACAGATTCAATAGATAATGGCTTAAATGTACTTAAAGCAGTCGCCGCGTCAGAGAGCCGATTATTACCAGAGCCAGCCCCAAAAGTTATGGTGACTTCAATTGGTGAAAGCGCGGTGAATATTCAATTACGTGCATGGACGGTGAATAGCGATTATTGGCAAACAGTTTGGGATCTAAATAAACGGGTGAAAGAGTCTATTGAACAAGCGGGGCTAACTATCCCATTTCCGCAGCGCACTTTGCATATCTCGGAGTCGATGGCATCGGCAGTAACCGTTAATAAAGATGTGTAAAACGTAGCTTGTAAATATACCTAAACAAAGCCAGTCAGCAAATACTGAGTGGCTTTACACTATTTGTACTAATAACTATTGGCTAACTGTTAAAGTGACGTCAACATCATCACCCGTGCTGTACCAGTTTAAGCTAGTTGATTATCACCAGCGGTGATGAAGGCAAGCTCAAACTCATATTGATTGTCGGTAATTAAGGTAAAGCAGGTTTAATAAAGTAAATAGTCTCTAAAGAATGCCGTAATGAGCCTTCACTGCAACCATACTTAAAATAGTACTGTTTTAATTTATTGGTTAGGCACGTTATACAATTGCAGTGCCACAAAACATAAAATGGCGGCGATACAGCTATCAAAGACACGCCATCTAAAAGGAGAGCTTAAAATTGTTTTTAGTTTAGGTGCAAATAACACTAAACTACTAAACCAAATAACAGAGGCAATACAGGCGCCAATGGCAAAATGCATAGGCTGTGGTTGCAATGCGCCAATACTGCCAAGCAGTAGTACGGTATCTAAATAAACATGGGGGTTTAATAAACTGATAGCAAAGGCGGCAAGAGCGGTTTGCCAGCCACTTACTTTTATTGTATGGCCAACTTTTAACCCAGAGGTTCCTTTAATTGCACTGTGCGCAGAGCCAAATGCTAAGTAAAGCAACATGGCTATACCGCCCCAAGTTAACCACGGCAATAACGCTGGTAGCCATAGTTTTAACTCATTAGCCGCAAATACCCCCACAATAATTAAAGTGGCGTCGCAAACGATGCAAACCGCAGCTAAAATAAAACGATTTGCCCCTGCCATACATTGACTTAAAATCCAAATATTTTGCGCGCCAATGGCAATAATTAAACTCAGCCCTAACATCACACCAGACAAAAACGACATACCGCAAACCCATTCAATTATTCAATGCCTTGCAGGGTAGGGGGAATTCTGCTACAAATCCAATGAATATATTTTTTGTTATATGCGTAAAAGTCATGATTGATTATCAGTTGCTCAATGCACTTAGTGTTGTAATAAGTGAAGGCGGGTTTGAAAAAGCCTCGAAAAAATTATTTATAACGCAATCGGCGGTAAGCCGGCGTATTCATCAGCTAGAGGCCAAACTAGGCGAGCCGGTATTAATAAGAACCCAGCCCCCATCGCCAACTGCACTTGGCAAGCGCTTACTTAATCATTTACAGCAAGTGTTACAGCTAGAAGTAGCGCTTAATGTGGGGGCTTTCAACGAGCATACTGATTTAAATACACCACTTAGCGTAAAAATGGTAGCCAATGCTGACTCCCTCGCAACATGGTTGCCCGAGGCACTGGCCGTGCTAGACACTGAACTAACCTGTAAACTACGTTTTGAAGTCATTAGTGAAGATCAATCAGTTGCTCATAAAAGAATGAAAGACGGCGAAGTGATGATATGTATTAGCTCATCGCCAGAGCCGGTCAATGGCGGCTTAGTTAGTCCACTTGGGGCAATACGCTATAAAGCGATTGCTAGTCCTGAGTTTATAAAACAGCATAAGTTGACTGAGCTTTCGCAATTAGCACATTTACCGTGTTTAGTGTTTAGCGATCTGGATAAATTACAGCATCAATTTTTAAACGACATTAACGCTGCAATTCCACTTTTTACACATATTTATCCGTCATCTGAAGGCTTTAAACAAGCGATGATCGCAGGGTTGGGCTATGGGTTATTACCTACCTTACAGCTAGGAGATTCATTGGAAAAAGGGGAGTTAGTTGATTTATTCCCAGACTATTACATAGATACACCTTTATACTGGCACTATTGGCAAACCGAAAGTCCGCAATTAAAAACCTTGCGTAAATTTGCACTACAAGTTGCGGCTAAACGGTTAGAGCCTATTAAGTAACCTGAACGCAGGGCAATAAATACCTTAACCAACGTTTAGGTTAAATAAAGAGCTTATCGCTGCCTTAAGTAATATTTAGCTACCGCTAGTTTAGCTATCATTACACTAATAATGGTTTTAAACGTAACTTGTTACAGCTTGGTTCTATTAACACCTAACACCTAACACCACCTAACCCACATCAACTGATTTTTATAATCATCAGGTTTAACGCTATTAGTATTAAGGCGATATCTAATAGGGATAAGCTACTCAATTAATTTATAAAACAACACAATACTTTGTAGTTCGCCCAAAGAGTTTAGGCGAACTGCGGTATTTCTGCGACTTTTGTGAATTCTAATTTATGCTATGTATTGTACTTCACCTAGCTGAACGTAGATCATTATTGCAGCTCTAATTGAAAAGGATATACAGAGCCAAGTTCAAGAATTTGTGTGAGTTCATCAAGTGCTTGCCAACTCTCAAGCAACAGGTTTGGATCGGCAAAATCTTCACTACTTAGCTTATCGCGATAATGCTCATTCGCCCATTTACATAATTGTTGGTACTTACTATCCGTTAAAATAACCGCAGGGTTAACAGCTGCGAGTTCTTGCTGATTGAGTGCCACTCTTAGGCGTAAGCAAGCAGGACCACCGCCATTTTGCATACTTTGCTTTAAGTCAAAAAATTGCACTTGATTGACTGGTTTATCAGCGCTGATCATTTCGTTGATAAACGTGTTAACGGTACTGTTATTTTGGCACTCTTGCGGAGCAACTAAGAGCATTTTTCCGCTATTTAAACTGACTAATTGGCTATTAAATAAGTAGCTTGTAACGGCATCTTGGATACTCACTTTCGCCGTTGGCACCTCGATTATGTGTAATGTTTTTTCACCTAAGTAAGCACGTTTTATCTGCGCTAAAGCATCAGCTTGATTTAAAAAAGCTTGTTCGTGGCACAATAATACATTTGCATTGCCGACAGCGATTACGTCATTATGAAATACACCTTGATCAATTACCGCAGGGTTCTGTTGTAGTAAAATCTGGCTACTAGGCTTTAATTGGTGCAATCGACAGATTGCTTGTGAAGCTTCGAGTGTTTGTCTTGCTGGAAATTTATTAGGTTTTGTTAAAGCACTATTAAATGCACTTGCGCCATAAACAAACATTTCCAAACCGCAGCTTGCATGGTCGTCACTCAAACGGGTGTGATTTGCAGCCCCTTCATCACCAAAAAAACCTTGATCGGGTAAATGCGCATGATGACTAAACGTTTTCGTGTCGTTAAACATTGCTTTAAGTAACCGGGTCGTGGTGGTAGGTTCTAAAGAGCGATGAAATTTATTATTTAAATTAGCAGCAGTGAAATGTACTTTTTTGTCGAGCGTATCAACAGAAGGAGACACAGTTGCAGCATTGGCAGTCCACATGGCAGAAGCAGAGTAGCATGCACGTAGTAAAATAGGATCAGCCTTGTAGGCTTTGCCAATAACATCACTATCGCGACCGCTAAAGCCTAAACGGCGTAATACATTAATGTCAGGTCGTGCGTGGGGGGCGAAAACACCTTGGGTCAGCCCTAAATCATGCATAGCCTTCATTTTTGCAAGGCCTTGTAGCACCGCCTCTTTGGGATTTGAGTAACTTGTTGCATTATTTAATGAGGCAACGTTACCGTATGACAATCCTGCGTAATTGTGAGTTGGGCCAACAAGGCCATCAAAGTTTACTTCTACTGCTTTATTCATTCTGTTACAACATGGTTGGAGGGTTTATTAAACTATAGCCAAAATTAAAAAATATCTTTAGTTTAGATTTGCTAATTCTAGCTCGATAATTTGTAAGTTTTGCTGCAAACGCTTTTGAGTTGCAAGCAAATAAGCTTTTTGCTGTGATATTTTTGACTGCTGTTGGCGTAATGCTTTGTAGATCACACGTTTGGGTAAATCATACTGTGTCGACGCTTCGGTAATTGTAAGTTGATGTACAGACAGTTTTTTTAGAGCTTCATCTAAATAAGGATAATCACTTAACATATCTGCGCTCCCTTTCTGCGGTGGTGTGTGTATCGTTTGCTTCGTGAACGTGCCAAACACTGATGTCTAAGCGCCACAATAAATATAAAGTGTGATAAAAGTTAGTCATAGCTCGAGCTCCCTGTAGACGAGGTAAATGAAGTTAAAACTCACCATTAATGAGTTACCTTTATCTATAAGGAAGATCTATGCCAGCCTGCATAATTATTTTTAGTTATTTTAGAACAGTGGGTTATGATTTTTTATTATTTTTACTTTATGGCGAAGCACTAATGTAGTGAAAAATACGGTGCGATTTGCACTTTTATGATGCGTATCTATAGTGCTAAGAGAAGTAGAGTCATTCATTATTTATGAACGGGTTTAGATATTGAAAACGTTTTAAAATTAAAGCTAATTCAGACATACAAAACTGTAGCAGATTAAAGTAAGTAATATGCCCTCTTTAATGAGTAGTTACTTATCGTAAGAGGGCGCATATATTAACTAAAACCCTTCGAGTACCAACTTACCCCTTGACTGGTGAGACTCTAATATGGCGTGGGCTTTTAGCAGGTTTTCGACATTAATTTTCCCAAGGTGTTGGCCTAGAGTGGTTTTAATGGTGCCGTTATCAACCAAGTCAGCTAACTCAGTCAGTAACTGATGTTGCGCTATCATATCGTCAGTTTGGAACATTGAGCGGGTATACATAAATTCCCAATGCAGTGAAATACTTTTACGCTTGAGTTTTAAAATATCAAAGCTTGCAGGGTCGTCAATTAAGGCCAGTTTACCTTGTGGCTTGATCACTTTGATTATTTCATCAAGATGTTGATCGGTATGGGTTAGACTAACCACTAAGTCGAACTCTGCAAGCTTATGCTCAATTCGTTGTGTGTCTAAGCTTTGTGAATGATCGAGCACATGATCAGCTCCTAACTCTTTTAGCCATATAACACTTTGCGGTCTAGAAGCCGTACCTACTACGGTTAAGTTAGTCAGCTGTTTTGCCAATTGCACTAAAATAGAGCCAACACCACCAGCGGCGCCAATAACGAGTAATGAAGCTGGTTTTGCATCTTTGGCGCGTGATAGTTGTAAACGATCAAAAAGTAGCTCCCACGCGGTAATACTGGTTAATGGTAAGGCAGCCGCTTCTGGGTTGCTAAGCGAGACTGGTGCTTTACCTACTATGCGTTCGTCAACCAATTGAAACTCTGCATTACTGCCAGATCGAGTTAGATCACCTGCGTAATAAACACGGTCGCCAACATTGAATAAACTCACATCATCGCCAACGGCTTTAACAATACCAACAGCATCCCAACCAATGACTTTATGGCCGTGCTCTGGAGTCACATTTGCGCGAATTTTAGCATCAACAGGGTTCACTGAAATCGCTTTGACTTCAACTAATAAGTCGTGCCCTTGCGCAGTTGGCATGGGTAATTCGATTGCCTCGAAAGAGTTATCGCTTAGTGTTTTTGTTGCGGCTTGATATCCGATAGCTTTCATAATTAGCTCCTTGGAAGAAAGTGATACCTCACTATAACGTATATCGAATATATAAAAAGAGCAGTAATCATGAATCACTTTCAAAAATTATTTGATAGTTAAATCGTTATTTATTTTATCGAGTAAAGAGATGAGCTGTGTGGCTTCTGATTCTGAAATTGAAGGAAACTTACAGCGTATTTGAGCTGGGATACTTTCTGCTTTTAGTTGCAATTGGGTGCCCGCAGGTTGAAGCTGTATTACTCGTTTTCGTTTATCGTGCTCATCTTTAATTACATGAAGCAGTTTCTTTTCGGTCATTTTTTTTAGGATTTGCGTCATTGCTCCGCCATCAATAGCGGTTTTAGTGAGTAGCTCATTAATACTGATTTTGTCTTTTTCCCACAGTGCCATCATTACCACGTACTGTGGGTAGGTTAAATCAAGTGCCGTGAGGGCCTCGCGATAAGTGCGAACGATGCTATTTGATGCCATATATAAGCGGTGGCAAATTTGATTATCTAGTTTTAATTGTGGGAATTTCATATCTATGCACTCTTTTTCGTCATGCTTATATTTTAATTTGCATACAAAGTATTTGCAATGTTGATTTAATTCGCTTATTATTTTGCATACAAAATAAATTCATTTAATTTAAGTAATAGGAGAAGGTTATGAAAGAATTACAAGGTGTAGCATACACAGCAAATGCAACGGCGACGGGTGGCCGTGAAGGTACTGCAAAATCTGATGATGGCCGTTTAGATGTGGCTTTATCGACACCTAAAGGTCTTGGCGGTGACGATGGCCAAGGTACTAACCCTGAACAATTATTTGCAGCAGGTTATGCCGCTTGTTTTATCGGTGCGTTAAAGCTAGTTGCAGGCCAAGCAAAAGTTAAATTACCCGCTGACACTCGAATAGATTCAGAAGTATCTATTGGTCCTATCGAGGGGGGGTTTGGTATTGCCGTTAAGCTTGCGATATTTGTTGGTGATGTTGATAAAGACACTGCTAATGAATTAGTTGCCAAAGCTCATGAAGTTTGCCCGTATTCAAATGCGACTCGTGGCAATATTGCGGTTGAGCTGTCTGTTATTTAAAGTGTTTAAATACCAACTTAACAACCTGTTAAGTTGGTGTCTCTATAGCCACCTAGCATGACAGATACACTAAGTTAATCATGTTTTTTCAATAATCTACTATATCATTCTCTAATTAGGCTAAACTCTATATGTTGTTTTAATTATAGGATCGAACGAATGCGGCAATTAGCATTATCAAAAAAGTTACTTTGGCTAACTGTAGGCAGTATTTTTATTACTGTGTTTGTATTATCAAGTGTTTTATGGTGGCAGCTATCAAGTAGTAACAAAGTTCTTTCGAGTGAAGCTGAAGAGCTTATTGTTGCTGAAGTTGAAGAAAAACTCACGGCAAATGCAGCAGCCTATGGTGAACGAATTGCAGGTTTTATAAATGAAGCTTACAGAGTTCCGTTTTCATTTGCAGCCATTGTTGGAAGTCAAGATGCTGCGAGTACGCTTAGCCGTGAATCTGTCGTGCAACTTAATAAATCATTGATTGAAAGAAACAGCAATATTTCCTCTATTTACTCGCAATTTGAAGCAAATGGTTTTGACAACAAAGACGCACAATTTACTCGAGGGTATACTCACTCAGTGGCCGGAGCCGGCACTTTAGAAGTTTATTTTACTCGTAGCAGAGAAGGGGTTATAGAGCAGCAGGTTGTTGAGGATGTTGATGAAAAATATGTTACCACTTTAAATGAGTTTGGCCAGCGCGAAGCCGAGTGGTATTTATGTGCAAAAGACACCAAGACCTCTTGTATTATGGAGCCTTACCTTTACGAAATTTCTCCAGGTTACTCAGAAATGATGACGTCGCTAGTTGTGCCAGTGCTTAGAAATGACCGCTTTATCGGTGTAACAGGGGTTGATCTAACACTTCCTGTATTTCAAACCATGACAGAGCAGCTGTCAAAAGACTTATATAATGGCCAAGCCAGAGTAACACTTTTAAGCTCGCTAGACTTAGTAGTTGGCAGCAGTCACTACAAAGATAAATTGGGCCGGCCTTTGAAAGAGGCAGTATCAAATAGCTTAGTAACGAGCTTTGAACGATTAAAAGAAGAAGCGGGCATTCATAAAGTTAATAACGAGTACCTGGTTAATTATCCAATTGCAATTAAGCTGGCAGGCAAACAGTGGAATTTATTGATTGAAGTGCCCACAGAGCTTGCATTAAGTGGTCCTCAAGCATTAGCAAAAACAATGGACGATAATGCCAGCACCCTCGGCGGACTTATTTTAATTACAGGTATTGTCATCGCTGCAGTGGCCTTTTTTGTCATGTTAATCGTTATTAAGAGTATAATTGCACCGCTACAACAAATTCAAAAAAGGGTAGATAACCTGGCTAGCAGTGAAGGTGACCTAACTCAGACGCTTAGCGTAGACTCACATGCTGAATTAATTGCTTTAGCCTACGGGTTTAATGCCTTTTTAGCCAAGCTGCGTGATTTAATTGCCCAGTTAAAAGATGTGTCAGGTCAAACGAAAGAGCAAGCGCAAACTGCCGCGCATGTTGCATTAGACACCAAGCAAAATGTTCAGTCTCAATTTCAAGAAATAGAAAGTGTGGTTACGGCGATGAATGAAATGAGCGCCACTGCATTAGAAGTTGCGCGAGCATCAGAGCAGTCAGCACAGCAAGCTGACGAAATAAACTCTTTGGTTGTCAGCAGTGAGGCGAGCTTATCATCTGCGGTATCACAAGTTAAAACTATGTCTGATGAAATTCAACAAGCAAATCAAGCGGTCGAGAAGGTCGCCGCACGCAGTAATGACATTACTCAAATATTAGATGTAATTCGCACCATTGCAGAACAAACAAACTTGCTTGCACTTAATGCAGCCATTGAGGCCGCCCGCGCTGGAGAGCAGGGCCGTGGCTTTGCTGTTGTAGCGGATGAAGTCAGAGCGCTTGCGTCAAAAACTCGCTCTTCTACCGATGATATTAGTGGTTTGATCGATAGCCTTCAGCTTGAGGTTGGTAATGCATCTTCTGTTATTGAAAAAGGGGTAGTACGAGCCCAAACAGCCGTTGATGAAACAACCGTTGCATTTGATGCGCTTCATAGCGTAGTGACAAAAGTAGAAGACATAACAGGACAGATCACGCAAATTGCCACAGCAGCTGAAGAGCAAAGCTCGGTAACAGAAGAAATTAACCGTAACTTGACGTTGATTTCAGATGCCGCATCGCAATTAGCTGACCTTTCTACGCAAGCGGGTGATGGTAGCCAAATGCTAAATCAACTGGTTGCCCAGCAAGATGATGAGCTAAATAAACTTAAAACCTAAAACACTCAATAGTGACTTGGCAGTAAGTGATTACTGCCATTTTAACCCTGTTTAGGCTTTAAAGTTGCTTAATAGAGATAAACATTTGATCAATCAAGGCATCAGTTAACACGTGTGTGTTTGGTCTATTTAAGTAGCTACGCAAGCCTGTGAATTGAATTTGAAAATAGCGCGCATATTCGATTGCAGCAATACGTGTATCAAGCTCTTTAGCGTACTGAGCCTTTTCAAACAGGGTTGTTAGAAATGCCTCAAATTGGTTTGCAAGGTCGTTGCTCAATAATTTTAGTGTTGGCTCATCTTCGGTAAACTCATTATTCGCTTTGACTAACATGCACAACATACTTGGCGCGCATTGAGCATCTTCAATGAGTACCTTTTTCACAAAAGCAGTTAAACCATCAAGTATGTTTTCGTGTTCATCAAGCGCAGCTAAAAGCTGGCTTTGCATAAATTGTGCATAGTCTTTAATTGCTTCACAATAGAGACCTTCTTTAGAGCCAAATGCAGCGTAAATACTGCCTGGGCGCATGTTGATAGCATTTTGCAGATCGCGAGTCGATGTGGCGTTAAAGCCTTTTTGCCAGAACAAATGACCCGCTGTACGTATCACTTCATCACGCTCGAATTTTACTTTATTGACCATTACATAAATACTCTATTTGAACACTTGCTCAATTTTAACTTGAACACTCGCTCAAAATCAAATAGTATGAACTCGAACATACTTAAACACTTTCAATTTGGAGTTAAATAATGGCTGAATTTACTTTATACACGCAAGAAAACGCCCCTGAAGCGGCAAAACCTTTAATGGAAAAGTCAGTAGCAGCGTTTGGTATGCTACCTAATTTACATGCAGTAATGGCACAAGCGCCAACATTGCTTGAAGGCTACCAGGTTCTTCATGAGTTATTTCAAAATACTTCGTTTAATGCAGAAGAGTTAACAGTAGTATGGCAAACAATCAACGTTGAGCATGAATGTCATTATTGTGTGCCTGCACACAGCGCGATTGCAGCGAGTATGAAAGTTGATGAAGGCATCGTTGATGCGCTTGTAAATAAAACACCATTGGCAGATGAAAAGCTTGAAACTCTTCGTGAAACAACACTTGCGATGACGCAAAACCGTGGTGTGATCAGCGATGAGCAAATCGAAAAGTTTTTTGCTGCAGGTTATGCGCAGCAGCAGTTGCTTGAAATTGTGTTAGGTTTATCGCAAAAAGTGATGAGCAACTACACCAATCACCTTGCAGATACACCAGTAGACGAACCGTTTAAAAAGTTCGCTAAGTAAGTATACTTGCGCGGGTGAAAGCCCGCGTTATTTAAATTTCACTTTCTTGCCACTGCGTATATAAATACGCTCTTCGGGCTTGGTCCATTCGCCTTTTTTTAAATAGGAAGTAAGCACAATAAATTTGTTATCGATGTATTCGCTGGTGGAACGAACTTTGGTTATTCCCTCTTTCGAGCCTGTGACTGTTTCGTAAGCGACAAATTTTGTGGGCGATAAGACAGTCATGGTGCCTTTAGTATAAAAGCCTGCGGTAGTGAAATAATAAAATACGATTGACTGTTCTTTACTATCCCAAAAAATCATTGACTCCCCACCATACACCCCTTCATTAATTGAATGCGAAGTGCGAATGGCTTTCCCGTTTAAAGCACGCTCCCACAAACTGACATCTTGAATGGGTGGTTTTCCTGGTTCTACTTTAAAGTCAGCTTGCCACGTGCCTAGGTAAGGTTTAAATACAGCAAGCTCTTTTGCTATATCAGCTGAATCATTGGCGATTGCTACGTTAGTCGCTGTTAAGTAAAGGGTTAGTAAAATGGTTTTTAAATATGACATAATTAGAGCTTGTTATTATTTATAGTCTCAGTATAGGTTAACGCTTGTTAATAAAAAAAGTATTATTGTTGTTTTCGAGCAGTTTTTTAGCTTTTTTAGCGATTAGTGGATTTTTAGAATACTGGCCGACGATGCTCTCAAGTGTCTATCTGTTTATGAGTACAATCACCATTTTAGTTTATAAGTGGGATAAGCGTTTAGCGATAGACACAGCAAATCAAACACTCAGAGTACCAGAGCGTAGCTTGCATATTTTAGCCTTATTATGTGGCTGGCCAGGAGCATTAATAGCTCAGCAGTGGTTTCGGCATAAATCTAAGAAGCGACCATTCATCGCTGTATTATGGTTAACGATTATTATCAACAGCAGCGCATTGGCTTACCTTTACTATTGGCAATATCTCTAATTTAAGTGCAGTATTAGGTACTACAAATTTATAAGATTACCTTTATGACCATTTTTTATCGTTGCTATCACTTTGCTTTAAAATGTATTGTTATCTTTATCGGTATTCCTAATCCACGTTTGTACACAGGGTATAGTGGCTTAGCGCAATGGTTACAAACTTGGCAAACAGAAAAGCCTTTGTTAGTCATAAGTGATGCAACATTATTAAAACTCGGAGTGCTTAAAAAAACATTAGCATCATTAGATGAGCAACAAATAAAGTGGCATTTATATACTGATGTAGCGCCTAACCCAAGCATTGATAACGTTGAAAAGGGCGTACAAGTGTATAACGCTCAACAATGTGCAGGTATCATCGCTGTTGGCGGTGGCTCGGTGTTAGATTGCGCTAAACTAATAGCAGCCCGTTCAGTAAAGCCAAAAAAGTCAGTTAAACAATTAAAGGGGCTATTTAAAGTATTAAAAAAACTTCCCCCTCTGTGCGCTATTCCTACAACGGCAGGTACAGGTTCTGAAACAACCGTTGCTGCTGTTGTAAATGATCCACAAACTCAAAAAAAGTATGCCGCTACCGATTTTTCTTTGGTGCCTAGTGATGCGATTCTAATCGCCGAGCTTACTCAGTCAGTCCCTGATTTTATTACCGCAGCAACCGGTATCGATGCACTGACACATGCAATAGAGTCATACATAGGTAAAATAGGGCTAAACTTTAGTGATCAAAAATCATTGCAAGCGATTGAGCTTATAATCAACAACTTGCCAACAGCTTATAATGATGGAGATAACTTAGTGGCCAGAGAAAATATGTTGTTAGCGTCATTTTACGCAGGACAAGCATTTACTCGAGCATCGGTAGGTTATGTTCATGCCATTGCACATCAGTTTGGTGCACGTTATGGGACCGCGCATGGTTTGGCTAATAGTGTATTGCTCATGCCGGTGCTTAAATTTTATGGTCCAGTTATCTCCCCTAAACTTGCAGAGGTGGCCGATTACTGTAAATTGACCCAGCCAGATCAAAGCATAGAAGTTAAAGCGAACATTTTACTTACTACCATAGAGCAGTTATTAGAGGTACTCAACATTCCAAAACACCTGCCAGAGATACAACGCAGTGATATTAAAGAGCTAGCAAAAGCGGCATTAAAAGAGGCGCATCCGGATTACCCTGTGCCTGCTTTTATGAACCAAGCACAGTGTGAGGTGATTATTCGTGAAGTGTATATACAACAGCCTTCAAAAACGAAGACTGTTTGTTAAATGTACTGTTAACGCTTAAGTTGGGCCTGTGGTTGATTTAATAAGCGAATAATTGGGTTCGCTTGAATTACTTTGGCTTTTAGCACATAGCCAATCAGTAAGCCTGCAATAAAGCCACCGATGTGCGCGCCATAATCTACACCATCCGGTGCAGAGAGCATACCAAATATATTAATGCCAAGCCAAATCACAAAGAACCAAACAGCGGAGATTTTTTTCTGATATATAATGATCATAAACGTTAAGCTGGCATGTCTAAACCACATTAAATACATACCAAATAATCCGGCTATTGCACCACTGGCACCTACGCTTGGTATGGTTGAACTTGGGTGAACAATAAAACTGGCAAATGATGCAGCCAAACCACAAATCAAATACCACATTAAAAACTTTTTATGGCCGAGTACATCTTCAAGGTTATCACCAATAATATACAAAAAGTACATATTGCCTACTAAATGCATAATTGAACCGTGTAAGAAAACGCAGGTGAGCACAGTCCATAGCTGTTCCCCTTGCGATATTTTACTCGGGTTCATAGCAAATAACTCAAGTGTGGCCATGAAGGTGCCGCTATTGAAAAAATACAATGCAAAAATTATCGCATTAACGGCAATTAGGCCACGCGTTACCCAAGGTGTTTGCTTAGGCTTGAGGTTATATTCAACAGGCATCTGTGTCAAAAATTGAAACAAATACGTTTTCCAGTTAATTTTTTGGTTTAGCTCATTCAAACTTACTTTTAGTTCAGGGCTGTTTTCAACGCTTTCTAATTGATCTTTTTCAATCCAGCTGCCATCACAATGGCGACACACATCAATTTCTGTATGAAAATCTTCGAGTAGATGGAAGCGTTCAAGGTTTTTTTTACAATCAGGGCAATCCAGCTTTGAAATACCCAGTGATTCACCAAAATGAGTTTCGTATTTTTCACCTATAGGCCCTTCATTGATCTCGGCAATCATACGGTTTACTTCGTTTTTTTCAAACCATAAACCACCACATTGGCGGCAGATATCAATTTCTTCACCGTGGTAGTGGGTTACATCTAATGGGTTATCTTTGCAGTGCGGGCAAATTTTAGTTGGCATGACTAGAGTCCTTTAGTGAGCCGATAATAATATCGTTTTGTTTTAATTCTTGTTGTAAGTGCAAAGCACTTGCTTGTAGCTGCGGTAAGGTTTGTTTTTCAATGATGTCGGTAATTTTATTAAGCTCTATTGATGCTTGTCGAGCAGACATTTGTCGCTTTAGCGCAGCGTTAATTACAAACTCAGCACGGCTATAAAAGCGTCTAATTTGCGTTAAAAAGATACTTGGCGTTTCAAGCGTTGTCGGTGAATACTGCATCGTTTGCCAAATGTACTTTTCTAAAGTGGGTTTATGCTTTTCCAGTTCATTGTTGTGCGGGCTTTTAGCTAACAATAACGAATAGCTTTTTATGTTTGAAAGATTATCACTTACTTCATGGTAAAGTGATGTTCGCAAATAATAGTTATCTTCCATTTTACTGTAGCTATCAAACTTCAAGGCTTGTTCTAAACCACTTTGTGCGGCTAGGTAAACGCCAAAGATAGTTGAAAGTACTAAGAATACTTGATTTAACCAAAAACCAGTGCTCTTCAGCTCTTTATGATCTGCGGTTTTTAATACATTAGATATTCGTGGGCGTTGCTGGCTATCGGTATCGCTTGAATGGTTGTGTGATTGCTCCACAATAAACTACCTTGTTTGGTTATCGTCCTTAAATGAGCTTGAAAGAATACTGATATTTTATAGTTTGTTCAATTAAATTAGTGGTATTCAGAGTTTAAATATTGATGGCAAGATAGATTACTTGCCATCCTAGCGTTATTAAGGGGCTTGACTTGCTTCAATCGGATCTAATTCGATTGTGAGAATCGTTTTTTTGTCAACTTGCACCCATTTCCTATAAGTTAAGTAGCCATCTTTAGTCACTTCTATATCATATTTCCCTTCATCGAGTTCAATGCCTGCTTGGTATTTGGGTTTTATATTCATAATACGGATTCGGGCATCTTCAGGAGAAGTCAGAACAGTTAAAGAAATAATATTATTCTCCTGCTCTTCGGCTATGATAGGTTGTTCTTCAGGGGTAGGTTCAGGTGTGACTTCAGGGCTACTTGAACAACCTGATAGCATCAGTATTGCAACTAACGCACTTAAATATTTCATAATTACTCCATTAAATTGTTCATAATAAACATCTTTGTTTATAGAACTTACAGTTATGAATATCATGAAATAACAGAGTAGGTTTTGTTTCTACTTCAGTCTTCCATGACTTTCATATTTTTAGATTATAAATCAGTGCGCATTTTAGTATGTATCAAGTTAAGGTTCAAATCATAGTTGCAAAAAAAGACAGCTTTTCCTAGTTTGTTATAATAATTACAATAAAAAAATAGATTGAAATTCTTGCAGACCAGTTCGTAACGGTGAGGTGGTTAAGCTTAGCTTTATTCGGGGTTATATTGATTTCCATAGTATTGTAATAAGTCATTCATTTTTAAGTTAGTACTTACTTTTGGCGGTGGTAATGTCTTCATCGGTATTATCACGCTCAAAATTCAAGTTAAACCGACCTTGCCGATTTATGGTGAAAATAGCGCGCGTCCAGTTTTCTGGTTGGTGCTTGGTTGCATTCTCAAAAAGGGTGTTGAATAAATTGATTATCTCGTCTGTCACGGTAATTGGCTGTTCGCTTGAGTCATCCGCTGTTTGGTAATGCGCTGTGCATTCAAGTTTATTTTCATCTTCGCAATTTAAAATAAGGTGTGCTTTAAGCCATGGCTCATTAATTTGCTGATAAAGGTACTGACCGAGTTGTTGGGGGATGTTTTTAGTGTCTGGTTGCATGTGCTGTCCTTAGCGTGTTGATGACTAATCTTCAAAACCAATTGTTAGCCAAGTATCAATTGTTGCCCAAAAGTCTATATTTTTAGTTGGTAACTCATTAGACCACCAAATTAAAGAGTCTTCAGAGCCCTTTATTCGATTAAAACAAATGTATCCTCCAGCACCATTAGTAAAAATGCTCTTGAATTTGTTTAAGTCTATATCAATATCGTTATCTTCTAATATTTCCCAGTCATACTCATCTAATAATTCATGCTCATCAATTGGTAAAAGCCCCATTGAATTTGAGACTAAGTAGTTAAAGCCATTGAAGTGTGTGTAAAACTCTTTTAAATCATTTGAAAGTAGAGCATAGCACTCTGTTAATTCAATGTTTTTTGGGTTTTTAGATTGATAATATAGAACCTGTTTTCCTGATAATGAACGAACGCCAAAAATTAAATGATAGTCGTCAAAGTAATATGCTAAATCAATAGATTCAAGATGTTCTGCTAGATATTCATAGGTTAGTTCTAAATTTATATTAAACTTTCTAAATAATTTAATTGTACGATCAATTTTCAAATCATTTTCTTGAAATATTTCTGCCCAGATTTCAGGTATTGCCGCTTTGACATCCCCGGATAAATTTTTAGTGTCTATAACCTCTGGCTGGTCAAAATAGTCAGCTAAAAACTTCTTTAAATCATTTTTCATTGAAAATTACCTTTAATTTATTTTGCTAAAATATCGATCTTTCTTTGAATCTCTAATTCTAATTCTGTCTCTAGTTTCATCATTTTTTCTCTAAACTCTGGAGATACTTTAATTCCACCTTTTTTATATTCAATCCACTCTGAAAAACTTTTTGAGCCTTTAGATGTATTAGCTGTTTTACTCAGCCCAATGAAGTTCATTGGGTCATTGAGTACTTGCTTTTGTTGTTCCAATGTTAGCCTTTCAAAGCCCTTCATTCTAGTTATTTTGTCCATTGGAACAACGTGATCGGCTTCTAAGCGTCCGGTGACCACTAGTCCTGGCAGCGCTTCATCAGGATAAGGTGGCTTTTTGTTCTTATTTACTTGATTTCTGATTTCTGGGGATGGTGTAGACCTTCTTAGCTTTGCATATAATTCAGGAGCTACTCTCCTATCTTTTCTATTACTTTTAGCCCCTTTTAAATCATTCCCTTTAGGCGCTTCTAATTCATTGGCAACTGTTTTCTTCGGTTTGCCCACAACACCTGTACTTGCCGGTGGCTCAAATTCATCGAGGGCTTTGTTTACGCGATTGCCAATTTCGTTTGCGGCGTTTTTTACGCCTTGGTCAATTTGCGGGGTGACTTCATCAAGCTGTTTAACCATGGCTTGCATGCCGTCAATGGCCGAGTCTGGCAGCAGTAAATCATATTTCCAGCTGGTTGAAATGTCTTGTAATGTATCTCTAAAGCCTTTGATGACGGCTTTGACTTCACTGGCGCTTGTTTGCCTAAATTCTGCCAGTTTATTTTCCGTAAGTATTTTACAGGGTCGCCTTTGCCTACTTTCGTTGGGTAAAAGCCGGAGCACTGCAATGGCGGCTTCCATCGATTCACCGCTGTTTTTAATGACGACTTTACCCACGCCTTTTATAGCAGAGTATTTAAGCTTTTCTGGTGTAAAAGCTAATGAAAGGCTAGGGCGGCAATCTTTAAAAGACTGTAGCGCCTAGCCTTACAACATCCATGTTGTTAAAGAGCGGGTAGCAGTATTGTTTAATGCGTTTGCAACGCAGTAATAACGTCATCATCGGTATTATCACGCTCAAAGTTCAGGTTAAACTGACCTTGCCGTGTAATAGTAAAAATAGCGCGCGTCCAGTTTTCGGGTTGGTGCTTGGTGGCTTTAACAAATAAAACGTTGAATAAATCGACTATCTCGATAGACACAGGGATTAGGTGTTCGTTTGAGTCATCTGCTGTTTGATAGTGAGCTATACATTCCAGTTGGTCTTCATCTTCGCAATTTAAAATCAGTTTTGCTTCAAGCCATGGCTCATTAATTTGCTGATAAAGGTACTGACCAAGTTGTTGGGAAATGTTTTTTATGTCTGGTTGCATGTGCTGTCCTTAGCGTGTTTAATTAGCTTAAATAGATTCTACGAGATTCTAAGTTCAACATACTCACAAAAGAATGAGAGGAAGGAGTCAGCTATTACTCCGTCAACTTGTTTTTTAAATAAATTATAATTAACCATTGGGTATTCTTTTTCTTGGGTATTAGAATCTAAGCACCAACAAATTTCATTTTCTTTATAAAAAATCACAATTAAATGGGGGGGTAATTCAAATGTTTCCCTGCAATCTAGTGTGTCACCTAATATCGTTCCTCCACGCTTCAAAGTAGCATTATTATCTTCAATACCAGATACCTCAGCATCGATTGTTCCACCTCCACCACATTCTTTTAAAAAACCAACTAATGAAGGTGGGAGTTTTATTGAAATTAGCTGTTCAAGCAGCGCTATTTCTTTCAAGTCAGCCGAACCTTGCCAAAAGGTTTCGTGTTCACTCAAATCAAGTTGTTTGATTAACTCACTATATTTATTCATACAGATTTACCTACTCAAAATCTTTTGCTCTAAGTTTCCAGTACTCTTTTTTAAATTTTTCATACTGATATTGGAGCGAAGGGTTATTCCTAAAGCTTTTACCATCTTCGATTAGACCATGTAAAGCTTTATGGTGCTTTTTATGGATCGAAGATAAAAGCTCAACCATTGGGCTTGGCTCTTGTCCCAAAATGTGGTGTAAGTTTATTTGCTTGCCGTCTTTGCCTATAGGGGCATTACCATTTTTCATTAAATCAAGATTTGACCACCCATCTTCAATTTTAGCTCTAATACTTTTATGGACACTTGAATCAACATGTGTCGGTATTCCAGATATAAAGTCAAGATCGGTTTTATACACCTTGCGATTATTAACTAAATTTGAGCTGTATTTTTTGTCGGTTGAGTTAGAGGTTTTTTTACTTTTAGCCCCCTTTAAATCATTCCCTTCTGGGGCTTCAAGCTCATTAGCAACTGTTTTCTTCGGTTTACCTACCACACCTGTACTTGCCGGTGGCTCAAATTCATCGAGGGCTTTATTTACACGATTGCCAATTTCATTTGCGGCGTTTTTAACGCCTTGGTCAATTTTTGGGGTGACTTCATCAAGTTGTTTGACCATGCCTTGCATGCCGTCAATGGCCGAGTCTGGTAGCAGAAGATCGTATTTCCAGCTGGTAGAAATATCTTGCAAGGTATCTCTAAAGCCTTTGATGACCGCTTTGACTTCACTGGCGCTTGTTTGCCTAAATTCTGCCAGTTTATTTTCCGTAAGTATTTTACAGGGTCGCCTTTGCCTACTTTCGTTGGGTAAAAGCCGGAGCACTGCAATGGCGGCTTCCATCGACTCACCGCTGTTTTTAATGACGACTTTACCCACGCCTTTTATAGCAGAGTATTTAAGCTTTTCTGGTGTAAAAGCTAATGAAAGGCTAGGGCGGCAATCTTTAAAAGACTGTAGCGCCTAGCCTTACAACATCCATGTTGTTAAAGAGCGGGTAATTATTTACTTGAATTTAAGTTATTTATTAATGTGTTTGTTGTGCGGTGATAACGTCATCATCGGTATTGTCACGCTCAAAGTTCAGGTTGAACTGACCTTGGCGACTAATAGTAAAAATAGCGCGCGTCCAATTTTCTGGCTGGTGTTTGGTGGCACTTTCAAATAGGGTATTGAATAAATCAACTATCTCGTCTGTCACGGTAATTGGCTGGTCGCTTGTATCATCTTCTGTTTGATAATGAGCTGTACATTCAAGTACGTTTACATCTTCGCAATTTAAAATCAGTTGTGCTTCAAGCCATGGCTCATTAATTTGCTGATAAAGGTACTGGCCGAGTTGTTGAGGGATGTTTTTAGTATCTGGTTGCATATGCTGTCCTTAGCGGTAAAGCTTATAAAGTGCCATCTTCGTATTTTTTGGCAAGTTCTTTCCACGTATCAAAGAACCCTCCTTGGAAAAAATAGCTATCCGAAATACTAAGTATTTGGTAATTCGTTGTTTTGTAATTTTTCCTAGAATAGTTTGTTAAACTATAACCTTGATCGCCCCTAGCATTTAATCGCCCCATTAAGCGTGTCAGTCCTATTTTTTCATTTTCAACGAGGTTATCAGTGCTAATTTTGCCATGAGCTAATCCACCTTCGTGAGGCATTTTGGTAAAAAACTCAAATTTATTAACAAACCAAGGTAAAATAGATAATGGTGCATCAAATTGCCATGTTGATAAAAAATCAGGTTCATTTTTACGTTTGACTATTCGGTGCGAAACAATAGAAAGGTAATTGCTTTGTATAAAAAAAGATTCAAAATCACCAGGATAATTCAGTTTATCTTCAACTTTCACTAAAAGCCTGATGTCTTTAGGTGGTATTGCTGGGTCTTTGATTTCAACAAGAGGAGGAAAAAGTTGTTTGGTCATTTTAAATTCCGCTTTCAATTGGTTTAATAATTGGGGTGATATCTATCGCACTCCCAAATTGTTCTAAATTAATCAGCTTTCTCTCAAAGTTAAACGTTTCAACAGCACCATACTCTGTTCCTTCTAATAAATTTTTTGTTAAGCCATTGCCTAAAAAGTGCTGGTTATTACCAATGCTAGTTTGCATTTCAAGTCGCTTTTCGAATAGCTCAAATTCACTTTGATTTAAACCTAAGCTATTAAGGTAATCTAACGCTCCTTTTGTATCCCACTCAGCTTTCATAAAGTCAGAATTAAGTGCTTCAGTATAAAGCTCACTGTACTTAGTTTGAAATTCAGGGGTAAGCAGTGTATCTAATTGTTCTGGCGTGAATTTTTCTGATAGCTCTTCTCGTGCAAATTTATTGAGGTTTTCATAAGTCGGTACTAGGCTTTTGGTATCTGCCAGTGCGTGTGCTTGCTGTGTATCAATGATAACCAATGAATAATCGTTTTTGGGATTATAGTCAAGTCCAAGTACTTTACTGATAATTTCTGGGTCGGAGTCTGCATTCTCTAATTGGTCAAATGTCGTAGACCAATATTTTGCGCCAAATCCTGACTCACCTTGAAATGGCGCGCCCAATAAGCCAGGTTTGCCATCGTACTCTAAATATGATGACTCCATAAAACGAACATGGAAGCGTTCGTTAATTACACTTCCATCATTTGCTAATGCAATTAACTCATCATCGCTGTATTTAGCCACATAGCCATATTTTAATAAATTCTCTCTTGCCACGTCTAACCTTAACATGGCTTCTTGTAACGATTGAGGTTCAGGGCGTCGGCGCTTTGCTCCGGGCGTTAAGTTATCATCTACTTTTTCAATACGGTCAGTGTGCTGCTGCTCTGTATTACCTATGCGCGTATAATTTAAGCGTTTTAGCTTAATAGCCTCTGTGAGCTTTTGTATCGCTTGCGCAGCTTTTACGAAATAACGAGATTTAGACACAGCAGATATAACGGCACCGGCACCAAATGTGACTAATGCTAATAAAACCTCTAAGGCGAGCTTACCTACTAAACGTACTTTTTCAACACTGGAATGCGCATCAAAATAATCATAAGGGAAACTAGCGAGTAACTCTCTGGCTTCTTCATCTTGCGCAATCATGACTAACGTTTCAAAACCATCAGCGATGGCATCAAATGTATTGTCGGCACTTTCAAGTATTTGTTCGCACTCATGCCTAAGTGCCTCAACATCTCCGCGAGCAAGGTAGTCAAGTATGCGCCAACAAGCAGCCCCTAAATCATAAATACTGTCGCCGGCCCACTCTAAAAAGTCGCCAACGCCAGATACAATGCTCGACCCTTGCTCATACAATCCAGTCATAAATGCACCAGTATAAATAAGCCCTTGCATTGCTATATTTTCTTGCTCAATCAATTCTTCTTGAACTTTAGCTTGAGTACGAATTTCTTTTACCATAGCATTGAGATTGGTGCGTAAATCCGTGCGAAGCGTGACTAGCTCATCGTCAGGTGTACCTTGGTAGGTAACAGAATAGTTGCCAGCCGGTACATTTTGAATGGTAGCAATACCTGCAGATAATTGCCCTTCATATTGCCCGCCATTTGCATGGTCAATGACATAGCGAATATCTTCTACAGGTAGGCCATCATCGTAAAAATAACTGAGTTCGATAATCTTATCTTGAGCGGTGGCTATTCCGGACTCTGAAATATCAAAGCCAGTAATGTTTGCTATACTGGCAGGACTTGAGGCACTAGGGCTATTTGCCGTATCAGGGCTTTCAATGTCGTAATCCACTGGCCCATCAAAGGTTATCATGTTGCTGTCGAGGGTGAGAACATTGGTGGCGATGATGGTGGCATTGCCTTGGCGGTCGAGTTTAATTTCGCCGCCGGCGTTATGAATAATTAAATCACCTTGCCCAGAGCCGGTGATATTAATTGAGTCACTGGTTTGTAAAAAAGTAGAGCCGTTTGGTACGTTGAGCTTTAAATCACTGTTATTGGTTTTAAGTAAAATATCACTTTGGGCGTATATTTTTACTGCACGGCCAGAGACGAATGACAGTTCTTGGTCTGCTGTTACGCTGACTTCGTTGCCGTTAAGGTTTTGATTGCTTGGTGTTTAGCTCAAACTAAAGTTAACTCGCGAGGGGTTTCAAAATAACTTTTGGTCGTTGTCTAACGACTGCTTTTAAACGCGGGGTGAACCCGCTGCTACGAATTTATCTTTGCGTAAAAATGAAAGGCTAGGGCGCTAATCCTAAAAGATTGTAGCGCCTAACCTAACAACATCCATGTTGTTAAAGAGCGGGTTTATTTATATGTTCGTTTATGCTGGTTTTGGCGGATTGACATTGATTAACCAATCAGGAATATACTCATTTTCAACGGTGAGTTGATAACCTTTGACTTCTTTAGCGATAACGGCCATCGCTATAAGGGGAATTGCTAAACCTCCTCTACGGCTGCCCAAACGCTCTTCATCACTGTAATATTCCTTATGCAGTAATAAGGCCTTTTCCATGGCGCTGTTGTAGGCTTGCTCGCCGTCTTCAGTGAAAATCGCTTCGATGATAGAGACTAATGGCCACTTGAGACGACTGGCATACAAATACGCCTCATCAATAGGGTAATCATCTGGGTTTGAGGTGACATACGCTTGCTCAAGCAGCTGTGCTAAATCAGCGCTTGGGTTGAATAGCCCTTTGAGTAAATCAGCCAAGGCATAATCAAACGGCTTGAGTTGATTGCTGTAATTAGAGTTTACAAACACCTCATTGTCGATGGCGGTTAAAAAGTCAAGGGCCGCTTGGTTGCGTACGATAATCGCGGCATATAAAGCAAGTAGCCAAACTGGGTGCTCTGCGTTTTCAGGATTTTTCTTGCCAATCACCTCTAGGTATTCGTCATCATAAAAGAATGAAAAAGCCTTACCATCATTGGCGTTACTTTGAAAAATACCGTGCCCTAATTGTGAGGCGCGTAGCAGGTATAACCAAGCATGGTAGCTATTGGGGTTTTCAATGGCTTCCATTGGGAAAGTGTCTATTAGATTACGCTTAAAATGATTATGTAGCCCATGGCTAGGATCTTCTTGAATACGCCCAAGTCCTCCTTCTTGCAACCTATTGTATAACTTGATTGCTCTGTCATAGCTTCTTTGTGCAAAGCTGTAATGGCTTTTAATCATTTAAATTACTCCTTAAAATCCGATATCAAAAATTGATACATCAATGGTCTCGATTAGCCCTTTGTCATTGGCCTTTTGTTGTATGCCAATATACTCTAGGGCTTTGTTCTCTTTTGCAATTTCTAACTCATCCAGCATATCTTCAATGCCTTCAACCTGCTTGGTAAACGCCTCTTCGCCGACTTTACCATAGCGAGGGTCTTTTGTGAGTGTATCTAGTTTAGTTGTGTAATTATCAATCACAGAATCCATGTACCTGGCGGAGCCTTGCTGGGCACGTTCCTCTCCAGCCATTCTACTGCCCCATGTTGCATTACCGCCTTTACCTTCCATGATAAGGACTTTACCATCGTCAGTAACATACACTTGGTCAAACTCACCTTGTTTGCCATTACTGGGTAATTTGGTGTTTAACGGTTTGGCGTTAGGGTAGTTTTGTTGTACATAAATGCGGGCGGCTTCTTCACCTAAATCTTCACTGGCCAGTCGCATGGCTTTTTGTGCCTCTTTTAATGCTTTAGCGTCGCCTGCTAATAGCGCGGCATCACGTTGTG
>NZ_JASDCD010000023.1:0-61250 GCF_030408095.1 Pseudoalteromonas sp. APC 3893 | reverse complement strand
ACCAAATTTGCTTGGTGACAATAGCGTTTTGGACCCACCTGATCCCATGCCGAACTCAGTAGTGAAACGAAACAGCGCCGATGATAGTGTAGCATTTGTTATGTGAAAGTAGGTCATCGCCAGGCTCCAATTAAGAGAAACCCGTTACAGCAATGTAACGGGTTTTTTGTTGTCTCGGGTAAAGTGAAATAGTAATACCAAACACATTTAATTGATGATCTATTTTAATCTTATGATTTTTGTGATCTAATAGAGCTAAATACAGTCATTCTTACTGAGCTTGAATTGTCCAACATTCCAGATTTTCCCTATACCCGAGATGCGCGATTAAAAACCCGTTATCAAGTTGTTCGCCAATTTCTTAAAGTTAAAAACCGTACAGCTGTTGCACAAGCGACAGGCGTTAGTCGACGCCTGGTAAATGAGTGGGTGACGGCCTATCTTTCTAATGGAATTGAAGCGCTGGCCATTAAGAAACAACCCGGTCGTCCTTGCGCTTTAACCCTAAAGCAAAAACTGCAACTCAAAGATTATGTATGCAAACATGCGGTTAAAGATGAAGGGGGGCGATTAATCGGTGAAGATATTCGTGAGTATATTTGCGATACATTTGGTGTTCAGTACAAGCTAAATAATGTTTATCGTCTATTACATGAACTTAATTTTTCATGGATTACATCTCGTTCGAAGCACCCTAAACAATCAGTTCAGGCGCAAGAAGACTTTAAAAAATTTCCTTCGTAATATGATCATCACAATTTCAGGCCACGTATCACTTGATTGAGTCAATTTCTGGTTCCAAGATGAAGCGCGGTTTGGTCAACAAAATACCACACCTAGAATTTGGGCAAAGAAAGGCTCAAGGCCCCGCGTGGTTAAACAGCAACAATTTCTATCAACTCATATTTTTGGTGCAGTTTGCCCTGCAACAGATCAAACTGAAGTAATTATAGCGCCTTATTTGAGTCAGGATATAATGAGGCAACATTTACAACTCATTTCGGATGCGACGCCCTGTGGAGAGCACGCAGTGGTCATCGTTGATCGCGCAAGTTGGCATATGGGTAATGTTGCACAAGATATTAAAAATGTGTCGGTGATACCGCTTCCTCCCTACTCAACCGAGCTGACCCCCATTGAACAAGTATGGGCATGGATGAGAAATAGAGAGCTATCAAATCGCACATTTGCAAGTTATGACGATATTGTTGAACAAGTAAGTAGGGCGTGGAATGTATTTCGCTCAGACATTGATAACGTTAAGCGTATCTGTTCGAGAAAATGGATAAATTTGATCACTTAAGAAATAGTATTGGTATGACTACCGCGTTGAAAAATTCATTCTGATAAAACTCGCAAACTCGCAAACTCGCAAACTCGCAAACTCGCAAACTCGCAAACTCGCAAACTCGCAAACTCGCAAACTCGCAAACTCGCAAACCTCCGTAAAACTAAAACAATCCGTATGCTTCTGTTTCTTCGGCCTGATGTTGTACTAGGTGATCGGGTCTAAATATTGCGCTGGGGTCAATTAGTACGCTATGTTTTTGATCAAGTTTAATAAGCCCTCGCATCATATTCTTCGTTTGTGAATCAATTTCAAAACCAATATCAGTAAGTTTATCGAGCGGTTTAACATCTTCTTTTTTGTAATTAATGCTATCTTCTACTTTATCAACAAGTAAACCAATATGAGGATTAATGCCATCTTTAGTGGTGAAAATTATGATTGGTTTATAATCTAGGCTTAGTTGCTCTTTTGCGGAGTCAAAAAGCCTCATTAATTGTTTATAACTACCACTACGCTCGGTGCTTAGCTGTTTTTGTGCTTTTTCATTATGACCAGACTTGGTGAGCATACTTATTTCATTTGCTTGTTGGCATAAACGCTCATGTGGCACATTAAAGCGCTCAACAATGGCTTGGAGGTCATCATTTTCTGTTTTAAAACTAAAATACCAATTAGCAAAACTTGATTGTTGAATATCAGTGTTTTGTTCAAATAGTGTTTGGTGGATAGTGCTGCTCTCTAAAGACGAAAACCAAGCTTGTTGTTTATTTTGCCAGTCATTAAATACCTCAAGTAGCGACTGGTTAGCTTCTTGAGTGGATCTTTTATTAAGAATAATGCCTAAGTCAAAAATGGGAGTGGGTATTTCCATATAATCTTTGACGCCGATGAAGCTTTTATTGTCGTTTGGGAGGGAGGTTAAATTATCTTCGAAACGCTCAGTTAAAAGTATATCTAATATTTTTAATGAGATTGTTTTTTGACCCACCCTAAAGTTTATTAACTCCATAGCTTCCTCGCTTACTAAAATAATAACTTAAGGATAGAACATAATAGAAAAACCACAGTTATTTTAGTGAGAAGAATGAGCGATAAACAAGGTGCCCATTTATACTGTTCTTATCTAGGAATAGTGAGTTTAGTTGTTGATCTTCTCTAAAGCTTTTATTTAATTGGGTCATTAAACATGTGTTCTCTAAAGGTTGTGGGCAGTGTTGTGCCGCTAAACTAAAAAATACAGCATTTAGGTAGCCTTCAAAATGTAGCCTGTTAGGTGTTGTTACATTCGCATTTTTCATGTCTTTTAAAAACTCTGTACACCAAACTGATTTGCATTGAAATGGGTTTGGTACAACTTCGGTCACCATCAGATCCGTTGAATACTTTAAGTTTGCGAATAAATCAGAGCTTGATGCAAATGAAATGCTGGTGTAATCAGGTTTATAACCTTGCTCATAAGCAGTGTTTATAAACACAGATAAAGGTTTATATGTGCCTACTAGGCTTATTGCTGTTGCTCCACTGCTTTTTAATACTTCGAGTGCTTGTGTTATCTCGTGGGTATTTCGCAAGTAACGGGCAACTTTGACAGGTTTTAAATTGTATTTTGATAAAGACTTTAAAAGACCTGTTTCTACCACATAGCCAAACTCATCAGCTTGAATTAAAAAGCCAATTTTCGTGTGTTTTTTTTCTTCGACTAAATACTTTATTTGTATTTTTGCTTCATCGTAGTAACTGGCTCGTATATTAAATACATTTATAGTTGGAGCAGTGTGTAAAAACTCTGCACCACTGAAGGGCATTAAATACGGGGTTTTTAACTTTTCTAAAATAGGCGTAACAGCATGACTGGTAGGGGTGCCCATTGCCCCAAATAATGCTACAACGTTTTCATTACTAATAAAATGACGCGTATTTGTTACTGTCTTTTTCGGTTCATAGCCGTCATCAGCAACAAGTAACTTTATCTGCGCGCCATTTATTCCGCCATTTTTGTTTATTTTTTCAAAGTAAACTTCACTGCCTAAATGAAGTTGTGTGCCAATTTTTTTTGCAGGTCCTGTTAAGGCAGTAGACATACCTAATTTTATGACAGTTTGGTTGTTTGCCTTTGCAGTGAAGCTGTAAGTTATAAAAAATAAAAGGGGAAAACTAAGTAGAAATTGTGTGTGTGAGTTTTTCATACCAATTTATTACTGCCTGTTTAAATTGTTGCTCTAATGTTTTCTTCCCACTGATCTTTAATGCTATTTTTACTTCTTGCAACGACCAGTTTTGTAATATTAGTCTAATAAATAGGTATTTGGTACGTGTCTCGCAATTTTTTAGGGTGGAGGGGGATTGCCAGAATACACGCCATAATATCGGTTTTACTGTAAATAGTTGATAGGCAGTTGCTAAAATAGCATCTAGGCGCTTTATTTGGGGTGAAATAGCTTGTTTATTGCTGCACTGAGTAATCACAATTTCTACTAATTGATGATCTAATAATTTGAATTGATCGAGTAGTTGAAGTGCAAAATCTGATTGAAACTGCTGTTCAAGCTGGTTTATTAAATTACCATTAGCTAAGCTTTTTACGACTAGTGCGGCGTGCTCTGCTGTCGCTTTATCTTGTTGAAATCCTAGTTTTACTAATTTAAAGCCGTTACTTTGCCAAAACTTTAGTAATGTGGCGTTTGCACCAAAACTGGCACCAAAGTAATCGCATTCAAGCGTTAGTTTATTTTCACAGTACCTTAGTAGTTGTGAGCCAATATTTTTTTGGTGTAACGAAGGTGAAACGGCAATACGTACTACCCGCGCACAGTATTTGTTAAGAATAGTTGAGTCAAAACTAAGTTGCGCGAGTGTTTGCGCCATCAAGTGCCCTTGTGGCCTGCGCTTCCCTATTACTATTTGCTCGCTAATATCTGTTGTTAAACCACCTTCAATGGCCACTAAGCAAACTGCGACCACTTTGTTTTGTAATGATGCAACAAACACTCTCTGTGAAGGGGCGTCTAACAGATGGCGTAAATCATTCACACTGTTTTGGTAATGCGCCAGCGAAAGTAAGCTGACAATTTGCTTTAGTAAGTCTTCATCATGTGCCAATCGTTCGCGGCTTAATTGCGAAAATTCAACTTTGTCACTGCTAATGTTGATCTGTTGATAGTCAGCATCGAGTGCAAGTAAGGTGGACAGCTGATTTTCAAGAGGGTCATTAGCAGCAAAACGAATTGGTTGCGTCAATTCAATGCTGCGCATATTTTTATAATGGGTTTGTAAATAGCGCTTAAACTTTAATGTGTAGCCTCGGCCATTTCCTTCATAGCCCATCATGGTGCTTGCAAAGATCACCCGAGGGTAATGGGTGAGCATTTTCATAAGCATTGGTACGGGTATAGAGGCAGCTTCATCAACAAATAACACGTCACATTCTGGGAGTTCATTTAGTAATTGATCGGGCGGACTAAAGTGTAAATTTGCGAGTTGTTTATCTGAGTTTTTGTAGCTTAAATTACGTGCTTGAGCCAGGTGTTTAAAACAACTGTGTAAAGCAGTAAATTGTTGAGCACATATCACTATTTTTTTATCTGACAGCTGTGCAGCAGCGAAGCCCAGCGCTGATGACTTGCCTCGACCTCTATCCGCACTTATTAATAATGGGCGATTTGCTCGTCCGTTAGCTGTTTTTACAATTTGCTCAATACACGTTTGTTGCTCAGTTAAATCAATAACTCCCGCTTCGACAGCATTATTTTGAGTGTCTGTGTAGCCGTTTGATTGGTTAAAATGCAGGGCCTTACTCTGTGTTAGTAATCTTGCTAAGCGTTGGTTAAAAAAGCTTCTGGGTTGATTTTGCGCATAGGATTGAAAATAGGTTAAAGCAGGATCGCACCAATTTTTTAAGTTACTCAACTCAGGCAAAAGCAGCACCAATAAACCACCTGCTTTAACGGTGCCGCTTAATGCTGCCAGTTTGTCGGGTAAAATACCACTAAAGCCATCATAAATAGCATGATCAAACTCTTGACCTAAAATTTGATGAGTGTGCTCTGGCCAAAAGTTAGGAGTTAGCTCCGTGCTTTTGGATAATACATTGATTTTGGATTCATTTAGCTCGTGGAGCAGGTGCTGAGCAGCTAAATAGCACCAGTTTTGTTCACCGGTGATCAGTAATAATTGCCTATGCTTAGCATAGGCAAGTTGTGATAATACTTTGTTTAGCTCAGTGTTAAATTGCTTGAAGTCGTGCATATTGGGTTACTAGCCATTTACTGCCTACATCGTCAAAGTTCACTTGCACTCGTGATTGAGCACCAGCACCTTCGTAATTTAACACAGTACCAATACCAAACTTTGCATGTACAACACGTTGGCCTAAATTAAAGCCGCTATCTTCAAATGCTGCATGGCTGACCGATGAGCTAAAACGCCCTGCTGCAGGTGGGCGAGAGACCTGAGTTTTAATGCGGATTTCTTCAACACAATCTTCAGGCATTTCACGTAAAAAGCGTGACGGGCTGTGGTATTTTTCTTGGCCGTATAAACGGCGGCTTTCGGCATGGCTAATATAAAGCTTTTCCATTGCACGTGTCATGCCTACATAACACAGGCGGCGCTCTTCTTCTAAACGGCCAGATTCTTCATTACTCTGCTGAGAAGGGAACATGCCTTCTTCAACACCCACCATAAATACTAGCGGGAACTCTAAACCTTTTGCTGAGTGAAGTGTCATCATTTGCACAGCGTCTTCATGTTCTTCTGCTTGGCCATCACCTGATTCAAGCGAGGTGTAGGCTAAAAAGCCTTGCAGTGGTGAACTAAACTCTTCGTCTTCGGGTAATTCGTACTGACCACACGCGCTAATAAGCTCTTCTAAGTTTTCTACTCGGGCACGGCCTTTCTCGCCCTTTTCTGCTTGGTACATGGCCATTAAGCCCGATGTTTGAATTGCGTACTTGGCTTGCTCTTCGAGTGTAAGCTCGCCAATTTTTTCTTCTATATGCTCAACAAGCTCTACAAACTTACTAACAACGCTAGCTGCACGGCCAGATAAGTGCTGCTGTTCAACAACGGCTTTTGCCGCATACCAAAGAGGTAACGATTCAGCACGAGCACAATCTCGTATATGGCTTAGGGTTTTATCGCCAATACCACGGGCAGGGGTGTTGATGACACGTTCAAATGCAGCATCATCTTGACGGTTACCAACAAGGCGTAAATAAGCCAAAGCATCTTTGATCTCTTGACGTTCGAAGAATCGCATACCGCCATAAATGCGGTATTTTAAGCCTTCTTGTAACATGGCTTCTTCAAGTACCCGCGATTGCGCATTACTACGATATAAAATAGCCGCATCTTGTAATGCATTACCCGCATTAAGCCAACTACGTAGTTTACTGCTAACAAAACGTGCTTCATCTAATTCGTTAAACGCAGCATAGATAGAGATTGGCTCACCTTCATTGCCATCAGTCCACAAGCTTTTACCCATACGGTCTGAGTTGTTTTGAATCAACGCATTGGATGCTTTAAGAATAGTGGCTGTTGATCGGTAGTTTTGTTCAAGGCGAATTGTTTCGGCTTCAAAATCAGTTAAGAAACGTTTGATGTTCTCAATTTTTGCACCACGCCAACCATAAATACTTTGATCATCATCACCAACAATCATAATGCTATTGGTATCGCCAGCAAGTAGCTTAAGCCATGCATATTGAATGGTGTTGGTATCTTGGAATTCGTCTACTAACATGTGGGCAAAGCGCTGCTGATAATGGCGCAGTAAGGTTGGGTTATTTTTTAAGACTTCAAAACTGCGGAGCAGAATTTCGGCAAAATCAACCAAACCGGCACGATCGCAAGCCTCTTGGTAAGCAGTATAAACCTTAAGCATCATTTGCTCATTAATATCATAAGCTTGAATGTCTTTTGGGCGAAGACCTTCATCTTTTTTCGCGCTGATGTACCAACCAAATTGTTTAGCAGGCCATTTTTTATCATCGATGTTCATCGCTTTTAATAAGCGTTTGATCATTCTTAGTTGGTCGTCAGAGTCCAAGATTTGAAATGCTTCAGGTAAATTAGCTTCGCGGTGATGTGCGCGTAAAATGCGATGCGATAAACCATGGAATGTACCTATCCACATACCGCCGACTGGTGCGCCGAGTGTTTCTTCAACCCGAGAGCGCATTTCTTTTGCTGCTTTATTGGTAAAGGTTACCGCGAAAACGCTGTAAGCAGATGCTTGTTCTACTTGCATTAACCACGCAATACGATGAACTAATACTCGAGTTTTACCAGAGCCAGCGCCTGCGAGCACCAGCATATTTTGCAGTGGAGCAGCTACGGCATCCCGTTGTTTGTCATTTAAGCCATCGAGTAATTCTGAAACGTCCATCATCACGCCTTTTCAATCAATATTGCAGGCAGTATAACAGGTGTTTTTGTTAGGCTAAATAAAATACTGTTTTTATAAACAGTTAATTTTAAAATGTTCTTTATTTTATTCATAAGGCTTTTTAGCTAAGCTAGTGTCATAAACAATATTTGCTGTAGCCAATTTGACTGATATTTAGTAAAAATCACGATTTAAGATAAGTCGTTTTTGTCACTATAGTTTTAAAGTATTGATTATTAATGAATTAAATAATTGGCATGAAGTGTGTAAGTATCTAATAAGAAAATCAAATTAATAATTGAGGTTAACATGGCAGAGCAAGGTTCAGGCGGTAATGTAATCGCAGCAATTTGTAATATATTTTTTCCAGGTCTAGGGCAGCTAGTACAAGGGCGAATTTTGGCAGCTCTTGTTTTCGCAATAATTGTTTTTGGCGGTTATGCGCTATGGTTTTTGGTAATCCCTCCTATCATAGGTGCAATATTTCATTTGTGGGCGATCATTGATGCCGCACGCTTTAGAACCTACCGGTAGTAGGTTTACCGAAAGATAAAAATAGCGCTTTATAGCGCTATTTTTGTATCTGACTTTCGTTATTTATATCTTACTAGGTTATAATCTTGTGTATTAGCAGTACTGGAATAGAGTTATGGAATATCAATTTATACGCGATCCTATCAGTGGGCTGCGTATTAAAATCAGTAGCGAACATGCCGTGATTGGCCGTTGGTTAAATGAAGAAATCGGCAAAGATAAAATAGCCATGGTGCAAGCTTTAATTGCGTCAGTTGCCAGTTGCTATGAGCCGCTTACCTTACAAGGCCAAGAAATAGACTTGATCTTAAATAAAGATGAGGCCATTTTTGAAGCCCATGCATTGCACCAAGATTCAGAAGATTTAATCGCTTATCAAGATGATGAACTCATGCTTGAAGAAAACGGGCTTAGCAGTGGCTGTGGCTTTGAAGACTTTGTTGATTTAATTAACTCTTGGCAAGAATTTACCTCAGGAAGATAAGCAGGGCATAGAGGTCCTGCTAGTCAATCATAAAGGGGGTTATTGTTCAGCGACTGACTTTACTGCTGCCAATAGTAAGTTTTCAGTTAAGCGCACCTTATAGTTTGGATTAGCGTATTGAAAGTTAACTAGCCCCTTTTTATCTACTACAAATACCGCAGGTACAGGCAGTGCTACCTTAGCTTTGCCATCTAACGACACAAAGTTCACACCTAGTTTGTTACGATAGATAGTCGCTGTTTTATCGTCTAAATAAAATGCAAGGCCAAGCGCTTGGCTTAGTGTAAGGCTATCGTCTGAAAGTAGCTGATAATTAGGTGAGTCTATTTTACTCTCAGCTAATTTTTCTGGGCTGTCAGGTGATACTGCAATAATCTGCGCACCTAAATCAGCGATTTGTTGCTCTATATTTTGAATGCTAGCTAATTGCTTTGAACAATACGGGCACCAGCCGCCACGGTAAACGATAAGCACGGTTGTTTTTTCTGCGAAGCGTTTGCTTAAAACAACATTGTTCCCATCCTTATCTTTTAATGTTGTAGCAGGAACCATTAACCCCGGCATAAGTGGGCTGACTTTTTCAGCTTCATTGGCGATGTTTGTAGCTGTTGCAGCAGATACAACTGTGCTAATGAGTACGGAACAAGCGAGTAGAATAGGTTTTAGCATTTCATTCCCTTATTGATTGTTTAAACGTTCGGTTACAAGACAGGCTAGCAAGATAAACAATTTCATCAAACTGAATTTATCTGTATTATTAGCGTTAATTAAAATAGCAACTGGAAGAGACATGTCTGCCAATTTAAATAAACTAGTGGTGATGCTAGAAATGCAAAACGCTATGAATACCAAAGTTCATGAGCAATGGTTTAGCCAAGGTTTTGAGTGGAACCGCGCAATTTGGGTTGAATGTGCTGAAATGCTAGATCACTACGGTTGGAAATGGTGGAAAAAACAAACTCCAGATACAGAACAAGTAATCCTTGAACTTGTAGATATTTTTCATTTTGGTTTATCGCTGCGCATTGACGGAGAGACAAGCTATCTAGAGTTGGCTAAACAGCTAGAAAAGCAGCTAAATTCGCCAAAAACAGCTGATGACTTCAAACAAACCCTTGAAATTCTAGCTGCATCAGCTGTTGCCGATAAAGTGTTTAATGCAGAAGCATTCGCTGGTTGTATGGTACAAATCGGTATGAATATTGACGATTTATACCGTGGTTATGTCGGTAAAAATACGCTTAATTTCTTCCGTCAAGATCACGGCTATAAAGATGGTAGTTATATCAAAGTATGGCATGGTAAAGAAGACAACGAGCACTTAGTTGAAGTAGTAAAAAGCCTTGATACTGAGCAAGCAGACTTTGCTAAGCTAGTATATCAAGGCCTTGAGACACGTTACCCTAAAGGTTAAGGGTGTACGTTGCTAAAATCGGTGATACTTAAATAGTCGTTGATTTCATTGTGTGGTTGCTTACTGTCTGGGTTGGCAACCGCTAACAAATGACCTATCCCAAATTCTTTTGCAGCGTTTAATACGCTCAAACTGTCATCAATAAATAAGGTGCGCTGTTTATCAAACCCTAAATTAGCTTGCACTTGCTGCCATAAACTTTGGCTTTCTTTACTCACACCATATTGATGTGTAGAGACCACGCCATCTAAATAGTTATCTATATCTGTTTGCTCAAACTTAAGCATCACACTTTCTGGATGCGCATTGGTTAGTAATATTAGCTCTTTGTTTGCTTTACGCATGGCAGTTAAAAAAGCAGGTACATCTTCGCGTACTTTAATTAAATGCTGAGTTTGGCGTTTAAGTTCCATAATAGGTAAATTAAGCTGCTGTTGCCAATAGTCTAAGCAGTACCACTGAATTTGCCCATGCACAGCTTGGTATCGGTTATGTATATCAGCTTTGGCATCGGCTAAACTAATATTTTGCGCAATCGCAAGTTGCTCTGGGATAACATTAAGCCAAAAGTGATTATCAAAATGCAGATCAAGTAAAGTACCATCCATATCTAATAGTACTGTATCGATTTTTGACCAATTTAGCATAGGCATTTCTCTATAAAAGATTTATGATTGTAATAAGAAGCCATGATAGCAAATTAATGCCAATGACACAGAAAAAGCACCCAACACCACCGCAGATACTTAGTAATAATGTTGTTGCTAAAAGTCGTTTATTTACGGTTGAGTCTTTAGATTTAAAGTTCTCAAATAATGAACAACGCCAGTACGAACGGATCCGCGGCGGCGGTCGAGGTGCTGTGATGATAGTACCATTAACGGCTGATAATGAATTACTGCTTGTACGTGAGTATTGTGCTGGCACAAACGATTATCAACTTGGCTTCCCCAAAGGCCTAATAGATCCCGGTGAAACACCAGAGCAAGCGGCAAACCGTGAGCTTAAAGAAGAGGTTGGCTTTGGTGCTGAGCAATTAGAGCCTCTGAAGAAGGTCTCTATGGCGCCCAGTTATTTCAACGCCACGATGCATATTTTATTTGCCCAGCAGCTTTACCCACAAACACTTGAAGGTGATGAACCTGAGCCCTTAGTGGTGGTTAAGTGGCCATTAACACAATGGCAGTCATTATTACAACAAGATGACTTTACTGAAGCACGAAGCGTTGCAGCTTTGCTATTATTAATGAAGCGCATTGAATCGGGGAGCTGCGAATGAATAATTTACTTGAGCCATGTATTGAACTTGCACAAAGTGCAGGTGCAGCAATTATGGCAATTTATAAAAAAGATGATATTGGCCAGCAACAAAAGTCCGACCATACACCAGTGACAAAGGCAGATTTAGCCGCAAATGATGTATTGGTGGCTGGGTTAAAAGCACTTGCTCCTGATATACCTATTATGTCTGAAGAAACACCGATACCAGCGCTTGCAGATAGACAAGATTGGCAGCGTTACTGGCTACTTGATCCAATGGATGGTACTGGCGAGTTTATTCTTGAAAGTGGGGACTTCGCCGTGAATATTGCCCTAGTAGAAAATAACCGCCCAGTATTGGGTGTTATTTATTGGCCTGCCAAAGGGGTTACTTACTTTGCCAGTTATCAGAACGGCGCATTTAAGCGTAGCAATGACATTGATGAACAGATTAATGTTGCTACCCCAGACAGCCTTACGTTAGCCGTTAGTCGTCGCCAGAAGATAGAGGCGGTGAGCCAATATTTAAATACGCAGTTTACTACGGTTGCTGTGGGTTCTTGTTCTTTAAAAGCATGTATTGTTGCTGAAGGTAAAGCCGATTGCTTTTTACGTATTGGCCCAACGGGTGAGTGGGATACCGGTGCTTCACAAATTATTGTTGAAGAAGCGGGAGGATGTATAACAGATGCTGAATTTAATCCGCTTACGTATAATCAACGAGAGAGTACAGAAAACCCAGACTTTATCGTGATGGGGCACCCAGATTGGGAGTTCCAGAAAATGATAAGTCCGCACCAAAGAGCGCTTTAACCAGCGCTTTGCCTGCTTTTTGTTCGGTTGAACAGCTTTAAGTAGTTTAGGCCTTGCATTCTAATTTTATTCCTATATTATAGCGCTCTCTTCGAAACAGGCTCGCAAATAACACGAAACTGTTAAGAGGAAATTACAGGCGCGGGATGGAGCAGCCTGGTAGCTCGTCGGGCTCATAACCCGAAGGTCGTCGGTTCAAATCCGGCTCCCGCAACCAATTCTTTTAGTTAGGATTTGGTGCAATAGGTAGTTTAAAAGGTCGTCGGTTCACTCTTCACCTTTCACAGCTCCCGAAACCAATTCTTTTAAAGAAACGGTTACTGTAAACTCTTGGTTAGAGTGAAAATTAACTAGTCGATAGACTTAAAATATACAGGCGCGGGATGGAGCAGCCTGGTAGCTCGTCGGGCTCATAACCCGAAGGTCGTCGGTTCAAATCCGGCTCCCGCAACCAATTCTTCTGAATTGGCTGACTTCTTTAATAGAGTAAGAAGTAAAATAGCACTTAATATTTCAGGCGCGGGATGGAGCAGCCTGGTAGCTCGTCGGGCTCATAACCCGAAGGTCGTCGGTTCAAATCCGGCTCCCGCAACCAACTGAAATAACAATGTAGAATATTAAACAGACACGCCTAAAGCGTGTTTTTTTATGTCTGAAATTCAGTGAATATCTTGTTGATGCTGCTCATAACCCGAAGGTCGTCGGTTCGCTCTTCATAAACTCTGGCTCCCGCAACCAACTGAAATAAAATGTAATAATGAATCGACACTCTATACGAGTGTTTTTTTGTGCCTAAAATTCAGTGAATATCTTGTTGATGCTACTCATAACCCGAAGGTCGTCATCACTGCGTGAGGCACTCACTCTTCATAAACTCTGGCTCCCGCAACCACTGAAATAACAAGTTCTATTAAATCGATACGCCTAAAGCGTGTTTTGTATGCCTGAAATTCAGTGGAATCAATTAGCGAGATGTTTTAATAGGCAAGCTGAAGAGCAAGTGTAATACAGAAACTCGAAACTCCTCTTTAATCTGTTTTTGCAGGAAATAATCTAATTCCATAACTAAATGGAATAACAAAGCAGATTCTATTCTTTTTTTATTCGTCAATACCCCGTTATTCTTCACTCTCAGAGAAATCTTTGGAGCGAGTATTAACGCTTTAAAGTTGAAACAAATTTTAGGCAAAGTGATTCACTTATAAAGCAGTCATTTTGTAGTTAACTTTTAGGGTTACGGGGACGAATTCATGTTGTTAGGTCAACTCAATGCAGCGGCAAGCCCGCTATCGCAAGAGCAAGTACAAAAGCTACAAGGTTTAGTGGCTGAGCTTAATCCAATTCAGCAAGCTTGGGTGAGTGGTTACCTTGCTGCGAATGCAAATACTGCAGCCCTAGGTGGTGTTGTGGGCGCAGCACCGAGTGCAGGTGAAGCAGCTGCATTAACTATTTTATATGGTTCGCAAACCGGTAACTCAAAAGGTGTTGCAACTAAGCTGAAAGAGCAAGCTGAGTCACGCGGTTTGGCTGTTAAATTAGTGAGCATGGCCGATTACAAACCAACGGCGTTGAAAAAAGAAAAGTTCTTAACTGTTGTTGTGTCTACGTACGGTGAAGGTGAGCCGCCTGAAGATGCAGAAACACTGCATGAATTTTTAACCACTAAGAAAGCCCCTAAACTCGATGGCGTTAAAATCGCGGTAATTGGTTTAGGTGACTCAAGCTATGAATTTTTCTGCCAGACAGCCAAAGATTTTGAAGAGCGCTTAAATAAATTAGGCGCAGAGACAATTTACCAGCGCGCTGATTTAGATGTTGATTACGATGATGAAGCAGCTACTTGGATCACTGGCGCATTAGATGCCTTTGAGCCTGACTTAAAAGCACAGCAAGATACAGGTGGCCAAGTTGTTTCTATGCCATTTGGCGCACCAGCAGCGGCTGCTAGCCAATACACTAAGCAAAACCCATTTGCGGCAGAGCTTAGTGCGGTGCAAAAGATTACCGGCCGTGATTCTACTAAAGATGTTCGCCACGTTGAAATCTCTCTTGAGGGCTCCGATATTACTTACACGCCGGGTGACTCTCTGGGTGTGTATTTCTTAAATGATGAAGTATTGGTCGACGAAGTACTTGAACTGACACAAATAGATGCTGCAAGTCCAGTTAAGCTTGGCGATGAAGAGCTAACTATCCGCGATGCATTAATTGAAAAATTAGAGCTAACGCAATCCTACCCAGGCTTTGTTGAAAAGTACGCAGTGGCAACGGGGACACCAGAGTTATTAAAGCTGGTGGAAGATAAAGCGGCAATGCGTGAATACATAGAACCACGCCAAATATTTGATGTGATCCGCCAAAATCCAGCACAAGTCGAAGCACAAACACTCGTTGATTGCCTACGTAAATTACAAGCACGTTTGTATTCAATCGCCTCAAGCCAAGCTGAGGTTGAAGACGAAGTTCATTTAACAATTGGACTGGTTGAATTTGACGCCTTTGGCAGCGAACACTTAGGTGGCTGTTCTGGTTATTTAGCTCGTCGTGCTGAAGAAGGCTGTAAAGTAAAAGTATTTAGTGAGCACAACGATAATTTCCGTTTACCAAGCAATGACGAAACACCAGTGATTATGGTCGGTCCTGGTACGGGTATTGCGCCGTTCCGTGCATTTTTACAAGAGCGTGATTCGCGAGAAGCATCGGGTAAAAACTGGTTGTTCTTCGGTAATCCACACTTTACTCAAGACTTCTTGTATCAAGTAGAGATTCAAGGTTATTTAAAATCAGGCCTATTGAGCAAAGTTGATGTGGCATTTAGTCGCGACCAAGCTGAAAAAGTCTATGTACAAGACAAGCTTCGCCAAAACAGTAAGGACGTTTTTGCATGGTTAGAAGCGGGCGCACACATCTACATTTGTGGTGATGCAAACCGTATGGCGAAAGACGTACACAATGCCTTGGTTGATATCATCAGCGAAAATACAGGTAAGAGCTTTGAAGATGCAGATCAGTATTTAAAAGACTTACGTAGCGCAAATCGCTATCAGAAAGACGTGTATTAATCACGTTTCTTATTTTATTTAACAGCTAACAGCCGTCACTGTAACAAATTTAGGATTTAAAATGAGCGAACAAGATAAAAACGTAAAGCTTTCTGATAACGAGCGTTTGAAAAGAGAAAGTAACTTTTTACGTGGCACTATAGAGCAAGATTTAAAAGACGAGATCACCGGTGGTTTTACCGCGGATAACTTTCAGTTAATTCGTTTCCACGGTATGTATCAACAAGATGACCGCGATATTCGTGGTGAGCGTGCTAAGCAAAAGCTTGAGCCACTACACAATGTAATGCTGCGTGCACGTATGCCTGGCGGTATTATCAAGCCTGAACAGTGGCTTGCGATTGATAAATTTGCTGATGAGAAAACCAGCTACGGTAGTATCCGCTTAACAACACGTCAAACGTTTCAGTTTCATGGCGTATTAAAGCCAAATATTAAAGGCATGCACCAAATGCTTAATAGCGTGGGTATCGACTCAATCGCAACAGCAGGTGATGTGAACCGTAACGTACTATGTACCACGAACCCAGTTGAGTCTGAGCTTCATCAGGAAGCATACGATTGGGCAGCAAAAATTTCAGAGCATTTGCTACCAAAAACTAAAGCGTATGCTGAAATTTGGTTAAATGGCGAAAAGGCAGAAACCACTGAAGAGCCGATTTTAGGGTCTAATTACTTACCGCGTAAATTTAAGACCACTGTGACGATCCCACCTAATAATGAAGTGGACGTTCATGCAAATGATTTAAACTTTGTGGCAATTGCAGAAAATGGAAAGCTAGTTGGTTTTAATGTGTTAGTCGGTGGCGGTCTTGCTATGACTCACGGTGATACTGCTACGTATCCACGTAAAGCGGATGACTTTGGTTTTATTGCCCTAGAAGACACGTTAAAAATTGCTGAGCATGTGGTATCAGTACAACGTGATTGGGGTAATCGTTCGAACCGTAAAAATGCAAAGACTAAATACACCTTAGACCGTGTTGGTTCAGATGTATTTAAAGCGGAAGTCGAAAAGCGTGCCGGTGTTACCTTTGCTCCTAGCCGCCCATTTGAATTCACTCACCGTGGCGATCGTATTGGCTGGGTTGAAGGGATTGATGGCAAGCATCACTTAACGCTATTTATTCAAAGTGGCCGTATTTTAGATTACCCAGATAAGCCACTGAAAACAGGTTGCCGTAAAATTGCTGAAGTTCACCAAGGTGATATGCGCATGACGGCGAACCAAAATTTAATTATTGCCGGTGTGCCAGCCGATCAAAAAGCAGTGATCGAAGAAATTGCCCGTAATCATGGTTTAATTGACGACAAAGACACTGAGCAACGCAAAAACTCGATGGCCTGTGTAGCATTACCCACTTGCCCGCTTGCAATGGCTGAGGCTGAGCGTTACTTACCAAGTTTAATTGAAAAGACAGAAGCACTGTTAGCTAAGCATGGTATCCCTGATGACAGCATCATTATGCGTGTTGTTGGTTGTCCTAATGGCTGTGGCCGCGCGATGTTGGCTGAAGCTGGTTTAGTGGGTAAAGGACCTGGAAAATATAACGTGTACTTAGGGGGTAACCTTGAAGGCACACGTATTCCTAAATTGTATTTAGAAAATGTCGGCGAAGACGTGTACCTAGATGCCTTTGACAAGCTAATTGGTCAATGGGCAAGTGAGCGTAACGACGGCGAATGTTTTGGTGACTTTGTGATTCGTAAAGGCATTGTTGCTGAAGTTAAAGTGTCAGTCACCGATTTTCACGCTTAATTTAAAAGCAAGCGGTAACGCTTGCTGAGGTTTGGAATTTACTATGAGTGAATTTAAAAACATATTACAGCTCGATAAAGAAAGCCAAGTTGCTTTACTTGCTGATGCTAACGGCATATTGAAAGATATGAGCGCTGAGCAGCGTGTTGTATGGGCGCTGGATAATTTGCCCGATACACAGTTTTTATCATCAAGCTTTGGTATTCAAGCTGCTGTGATGTTGCACTTAGTAACAACACAGCGCCCAAATATACCTGTAGTACTGACGGATACAGGGTATTTATTCCCTGAGACTTACCAGTTTATTGAGCAGATGACGGAGCGTTTATCACTTAATTTAAAAGTGTATAAATCAACGCTAAGTCCTGCATGGCAAGAAGCTAAATTTGGTAAATTGTGGGAGCAAGGCGAGGCGGGCATTAAGCAATATAATCAGCTTAATAAAGTCGAGCCGATGACCCGTGCTTTAAAAGAGATTGATGCTGGTACTTGGTTTAGTGGCCTGCGCCGTGATCAGGCGTCTACTCGTGCAGATAAACAAATTGTTGAAATCAGCCGAGGAACAGTGAAGGTTTATCCAATTATTGAATGGACTAACCGCGATGTGTATCAATATTTAACTAAGCATGATTTACCTTACCATCCACTTTGGGAGCAAGGGTATGTGTCTATGGGCGATGTCCATACAACCCGAAAACTAGAACCTGGTATGACGGAAGAAGAAACGCGCTTCTTTGGTTTAAACCGTGAATGTGGACTACATATTGATGGTGATGGGATTTAATCCTAAATAGCTCTCTGAATATTCTAAAACGCAGCCTGGCTGCGTTTTTCATTTTATTAACGCCGGTGCATTTAATATTTTTTTAAAAAAGCTGAAAGATAGTGATGAGCTTGGTAGAATTATTACTCGCTACCAATGACGGTAGTTTTTTAGTTCATATCAACTTATCTCAAAGGATTGAAAATGAAGTACTTTGCATATCTAGCTGTGATGGTATTGCTTATAAGTGTTGTAGCACTATTTTACTTGAAGCGTCCGGATGGGCAAGCGTGGCTAACTACAGAGCAAGTAACAAATAAGTCTGGCGCTTTAAAAGAACAAATGGTTGCGCTTTCAAGTGATACGCTTGATCAAGCTGTAAAGTTAGTTACGGACACTAGTAGTAAGGTAGTGGAAAAGGTTACATCTAGTGCAAAGCCTTCTACAACTGTCATATATAAATGGCAAGATGAGACTGGGCAATGGCATTATTCAGATCAACCCAACCCCAATGGTAATAGTGAGCAAATGGTATTAGACCCAAATGATGTCACCATGGTTGCGGCTGAAGACACTTCAATACTTAAAGGTAGTGCTAAATCGGGCGGTACACCACTGAAAAAAGCGCCGACAAGTGCTTATGATCCCATCGTTATTAAAAAGCTGTTTGACGACGCAGAGCAAGTAAAGTCACAATTAGAGCTGCGTAATAACGCCCTCGAACAATCGCGTTAATATACCTAAACGACCTTAAGGTGCATAGCTCAGCATTTCATAGGTGCTTAATATCATACTTTGTGCTAATTTTTGATGGAGGCTTTCTGTTGTCCGAAGCGATAAGTAATACTTTGTTTAATATGACTTAAGATGTAATACACACATAGCAATAGCTGAATAAAGACCCTAAAGTGTTTAATTATCTTTAACGGTGAGCTCAATCTTTTTCAGTTTCTTATGCTTAGCTTCAAGGTGCATAAGGTAAATAGTTAAGTAAATCTTTGTTGGTAATGAGAATAAAATCCCGATAGCGATACATGTTGCACTGATTGTAATTCTTTGGACGCTATTAATAGCATCAAACAAGTCAGACATAAGCAAGTAGTGACCTAATAATATTAGGCACAGCCCTGAGATGATAAATACTTTAAGTATTTTGATGATGGATAGATCAGGCATACACTCGTTATCCTAGCTTTTATGTAACTCAGTGTAGCCAATAATATGAAATGTGATTTGTTTTGAATCAAACTGGGGTTGATTTTAGGCAACCCCATTTGTTTATTTACTCTTGCAGCATATTTCTTAATACATATTGTAAGATGCCGCCATGCTTGTAGTAGTCCCACTCTTTTGGTGTATCAATACGCACATCGGCGCTAAAGCTCACTTGCTTACCTTCACTATTGGTGACAATAACGCTTACTTCATCCGTTTTGTCATACAAGCCTTCAATATCAAACTGCTCTTGACCTGTAAGCCCCAGTGACTCATGACTTTCACCATCTTTAAATTGTAAAGGTAATACGCCCATACCTATTAAATTAGAGCGGTGAATGCGCTCGTAACTCTGTGCAATCACGGCTTTAACACCTAATAATAAAGAGCCCTTAGCAGCCCAATCTCGCGATGAGCCCGTGCCATACTCAGCCCCAGCAAGAACGACTAAAGGTATACCTTGTTTTTGGTATGCCATTGCTGCGTCGAAAATACTAGCAAGTTCATTATCGGGTTGCGTGCGTGTAACGCCTCCTTCAGTACCTGGTGCAAGTAAGTTCTTTAATCTTACATTGGCAAAAGTGCCGCGCATCATCACTTCATGGTTACCACGGCGAGAACCGTAGGAATTGAACTGTGATTTTTCAACTCCATGGCGTTGTAAGTATTCGCCAGCAGGTGCACTAGCTTTAATCGCACCAGCAGGTGAAATATGATCGGTGGTCACTGAGTCACCTAGTTTAGCCAAACAGCGTGCGCCGCTAATGTTTGGAATACCCGGTGGTTCAACACTCATACCATCAAAAAATGGCGCTTTTTTGATGTAGGTAGAAGCATCATTCCAGTCATATAATTTGCCATCAGGTATTTTAATTTGTTGCCAGCGTTCATCACCTTTGTAAACATTACCGTAGCTGCTAGCAAACATTTCTTTTGTAACTGTCTTCTTCACAAGCTCGTTTACTTCACTGACACTTGGCCAAATATTTTTAAGATAAATGTCATTGCCGTTGCTATCTTGCGCTAAAGGCTCATTGTATACATCGATATTGGTACGCCCTGCAATTGCATAAGCAACTACTAAAGGTGGAGACGCTAAAAAGTTCATCTTTACATCTTGGTGAATCCGTCCTTCAAAGTTCCTGTTACCCGATAGTATAGAGCTTACCACTAACTTGTGTTTTTGAATTGCTTCAGAAATTTCATCAGGTAGTGGCCCTGAATTACCAATACATGTAGTACAGCCATAGCCAACAAGGTTAAACCCTAATGCTTCTAAATCATCCATTAGCTCAGCGCTTTTCAAGTAGTCTGTGACTACTTGTGAGCCCGGTGCTAGTGAGGTTTTGACCCAAGGTTTTACATTAATGCCTAATTGGCGTGCTTTTTGTGCGACTAAACCGGCAGCTAAAATTACACTTGGATTAGAGGTGTTAGTACAGCTAGTTATGGCTGCAATTACACATGCACCATCATTCAGCTCAAATTCTTGGCCTTTAAAACTAACTTTTGCAGCACCCATAAATTGCGCTTCATCAACCGGTTCATCTGGGTTTGTAGTTGGCCCTTCACTTTCGATACGAGCCTGTTGTTCATCGCTTTTATCTCGAGAGGCTATTCGCTCATCTTGAAAGCCTTTTAAGTGCTCGCCAATTATATCGCCAGCTTTATCAAGAGCGATTCTGTCTTGTGGGCGTTTAGGGCCAGCTAAACTCGGCACTACGTCATCAAGTTTTAATTCTAGCTTATCGGTGTAATTAGCTTCGTCACCAGCATTACGCCATAAACCTTGGTGCTTGGCGTAATCTTCAATGAGCTTTAATTGCGTTTCATCACGGTTAGTTAAGCGTAAATAATTAATTGTTTCGTCATCAATTGGGAATATACCGCAGGTAGCACCATACTCCGGTGCCATGTTAGCGATCGTCGCGCGATCAGCTAATGGTAAATCAGCAAGGCCATCACCATAGAATTCAACAAATTTACCTACAACGCCATGGTTGCGCAGCATTTCAGTCACAGTCAACACTAAATCAGTTGCTGTGGTTCCCTCAGGTAGGCGACCGTCAAGCTTCATACCGACCACTTGTGGGATCAATAAGCTTATAGGCTGACCAAGCATAGCCGCTTCGGCTTCTATGCCACCTACCCCCCAGCCAAGCACGCCTAAGCCATTGATCATAGTCGTGTGGGAGTCGGTACCAACGAGCGTGTCAGGGTAGGCAAACTTTTGGCCGTTGCGCTCTTCATTAAATACAACACGGGCTAAATACTCTAAGTTTACTTGGTGAACGATACCGGTAGCTGGTGGCACTACTTTTAAATTATCAAATGCCGTTTGTCCCCAACGTAAAAATTCATAACGTTCTTTATTGCGTTCATATTCGAGTTTGGCATTTAAATCAAATGCGCCATCATCGCCGTAACCATCAACTTGTACAGAGTGATCGATAACAAGTTCCGCAGGAGAAAGCGGATTTATTTTCGCCGGATCACCACCGAGTTTTTTCATGGCATCACGCATTGCGGCTAAATCAACAATTGCTGGCACACCTGTAAAATCCTGCATTACCACACGCGCGGGAGTAAATGCCACTTCGGCGCTGGGTTTAGCCTGAGGGTCCCAATCAAGTAAAGCTTCAATGTCTTGCTTTTTTATATTGACGTCATCTTCATTACGTAACAAGTTTTCAAGCAAAATCTTGAGCGAAAAAGGTAGTCGCTTGGCTTTATCCCCGAGTCCTTGTAATGAATGAATGTGAAATTGCTCACCGTTAATTGTGAGTTGTTTTTGGGTGTCAAAACTATTGCTCATTATATGCCCCTTTATGGTACCGGTTAGGTATGGTGAATATCCTTAAATTGTAAATTTAATCGCTTACTTAATAGCGTAACCTCTTCATTATTTAATCAAATGCAAAGTGCATACCAAAATAAAATTGTATTATTTTAATACACTTTATTTAATTGATCTGGTCCTTAATTTTCATATTTCAAGTAGTCAGTATCAGGAAGGAGACTCTCAATAAAATTATTTTAACCAGCCTTGTTTAACGCCTTTATGACTGACTAACAGAAGTAATATCGCGATGATAATGACAAACATAGGCATAAAAACGGCACTTGCGCCAAGCAGTTCTATACTGTTGATGATAATAAAGTTATAAAATTGCTGTACGGCAATAGCCGCCAACGATGATGCAAATACACTGCGAGCAAGGGAGCGCTTAAGAATTAAAAGTATCGAGCCAAAGGTGCCTCCAAATACCGCAATTGCGAATGCAACTGTTGACCAAAGAGGAATGTTAGAATATGCAGCTTGTTGTTCTACAGGAAGTTTATTTATCATTTCAGGTGTCATCAGCATCTGTATGATAAAGGCAATAACACCTAATAAATTCCAAACAAGCGCTGCCCAAGCGGTGCTTTTTAGCCAGTTTGGCGGGGGAGGGTTCGCCATAATTACCTTCTTAATTATTATTTTAAAAAGGTAATTAAAGACGACGGTGAGTTAATTTACAAGCTAAGGCGTGGGCTTAAATCAATTAACCAAATGAAATAGGCCGACGACCTGTTTTTTCATCTACTTTTGGCTTTTTAGTGCGTTTGCGCTTACTTTTAGCCGGTGTTGCTTCTGTAGTGCTTGTTTTTGTTACCTCAGGTTGCGTATTTTGTACTGGTCTTTGAGCCGGAGTAGCATCTTCACTTAACGTTAATTGAAACCATTCACCATCAAACTCAAGTACATCGCCACTGTATAATTTTTTCCGCTTTATTGTACATATTTCATGGTTAACACCCACGTAGCCTTCACTAATTAGGTTCTTTGCTTGGCCACCACCTTCAACTAAATCAAGAACTTTGAGTAACTTGCATAGTTCAATGGGTTCTTCTTCTAATTCTATTTCAATGTATTCATCGTTCATATTTGGTCTCAGTGAGGTAGGGCATAGCCTTTATTATAAAGACTTAGAGCGAATTTTGCATCACACCTTGTGCAGTGAAAAAAATTAAGCTGAATTTTATTTTAAACTTTTTTAGTTTTTTCTGGGTCTTTAAAAAAACTGCAGTAATTGAAGGTTAAGCTGCAACTCGTAAATCTGGCCTGTTATTTGCCAATACATGATTCAAATTTTATCAACGCTAGATAGCAGCAACCAAATGTAAGTGCTATTACATTGAAATGGAGTAGAAAATGGGCGTAAGATTAGCAATGCGAAAAGAGTTAATGGGTTTAAATAACTCGGATATGTTAACTGCCGATGATGTCAGGACACACCTTACAAAAATAGTGAAGCAACAACCGCAAAGCACACAAAAGGGCTTTTCGGTTATTTCAAAATTTAACGATAACCATAGTCAATTAGTCAGTGGCGATAATAACAAAGAGCGTTTGCTTAAGTTCGAACGTCATCGCTTGTTTAAAGATGTGTTATACACCCGCCAAAGTGTCGATGCGTGGTTAAACAGTCAAATGAATTAAGTTGCTTTTAATAATCACCTCCAATAGACTACAAGTGTAATCATTTGGAGGTGATCATGAAAAATGGACTTTTAATATTTATTTTGCTCGCATTTTTGGCTGCATGCCAACAACCCACCGTTTATATTTTTAGCGAAAACTTGCAGGATGAACAACGTCAGCAGCTTGATGTGGCTCTAAAAGCACAATCACTACCTTATGAGTATGTCGAGCTTGAGGTGCCAAGAGAGTTTGGTGCTGCGACATTGATGTTAGCAAATGACAAAATTTTACGCACACAAACGCAGCAGTTAGCGGCCATTATGCAAGCGCTGGGGTATCAACCTGAAATAAGTTATACAACACGAGCAAATCATTTTTATGGTGATGGTAATATTGGTTTTTATCTAAAAAATGTAGATTCAGATAAAACATTTACTATGCCGAAAGCTTTGCGTACCAGCGAATGTGAAAAGGATGAGGATAACGATTTAGCGGTGAGTTTTACTTCTCAACATGCCCAGTTCACGTTATCCAGCGGAGCAAAGGTAGTTTTAGAATGGGAGTACTTATACGGTTATTTGGTTATCTACTACAGTAACTATTCACAAACCTACACTCATTCAAAGCCATTGGTCGAAACTCCTTTTGGCCTTAAGCCGTCAGATAAATATTCAATCACGGCGCATGTTAATAAGCCAAGTTGGCTAAACTGTTCGTTGCAGGTCGTGTATATGGATTAAGGGTGGTTTTCAATATGCGCACTAAGCTTAGCAATACGCTCGCTCATACCTTCAATAATGCGGTCTTTAATTTTCTCGCGGATGACGTTAGGTAAGCGTGTCAGTGCCTCAGCCGTAATGGCAAGTACAATGGTGTCGCTTTTTGCCTGGGCACTGGTGCTGCGCTCTCGGTTATTAATAAATGCACCTTCGCCAATAAACTCACCAGGTTCTATAGTACCTAAATCCACTAGATGGCTATGTTTAAAGACCATAATGGCGCCACTAAGAACAATATAGAGTTGCTTATCGTTATCGTATTGTTTAAATAGAAACCGATTTTGATGAACTAAATATAAATGACTGAATGATTCAAGTAATACCTGCCGCTCATTAAGGGTAAACTCTTTAAAAAAATTCAGTCTATTGATAATTTCCATCTGTTTTATTAATGGAATGTGCTCGATCAGCTTCATGGCGCATCAATACCGTTAGTCATCTTGTTTAACTAATATTGCGCTCTTTTAATTTACGGGTCAATGTATTGCGCCCCCAGCCAATCTTAACTGCCGCTTCTTGCTTGTGTCCAGCACAGTTAGCTAAAGCCGTTTTAATTAAGCGGGTTTCTAGTTGTGCCTGTACGTTTGGCCAAATGTTCTGTTTACCTTGTTTCAGCTCTTGATTTAACCATTGTTGGAACGAATCTAACCAGTCACCCTCTTGTTGAGAAACTTCGGCTTCGAGAATTTCGGGTGGTAAATCTTGCTCACTTATAAGCTCACCCGGAGCCATTACAGTTAACCAGCGGCAGGTGTTTTCTAATTGACGCACATTGCCTGGCCAGCCGAATAGGCGTAGCTGTTCAGTTGCTTTAGGACTCAGTATTTTGCTTTCTACTTGTAAATCTTTAGCGCTTTTGTGTAAAAAGTGCTGTGCTAACCGTTCAATATCTTCGGTACGTTCACGTAAAGCAGGGAGTCGAAGGCGAACAACATTCAAACGATGAAATAAATCATCCCTAAATTTACCTTGTTTAACTAGGTCTTCAAGGTTTTGGTGTGTTGCGGCTATGATACGTACATCAACCTTAATGCTTTGATGGCCACCCACACGATAAAATTCACCATCCGCTAGTACGCGTAATAAACGAGTTTGCACATCCAGTGGCATATCGCCTATTTCATCTAAAAACAGAGTGCCGCCGTTAGCTTGTTCAAAACGACCTTTACGGACACTATCTGCCCCAGTGAAAGCGCCTTTTTCATGGCCGAACAACTCAGACTCAACTAGTTCTTTAGGTATGGCGGCCATGTTAAGCGCGATAAATTGATTTTCTTTACGCGGGCTGTGATTATGTAAGGCACTTGCGACAAGCTCTTTACCTGTGCCTGACTCTCCATTAATCAATACACTCATACTCGAAGCTGATAACTTACCAATAGCACGAAACACCTCTTGCATTGCGGGGGCTTCACCAATGATATGTGCACTTTTAGGCGGAGCAGCCTTGCGTTTAGTCTTCTTCGCAGAATTTGCACGACAGGCACTTTCAACTAGAGCAACGGCTTCATTTAAGTCAAACGGTTTGGCCAGATATTCGAACGCCCCTTTTTGAAAGGCATTAACCGCAGAGTCTAAATCTGAATGAGCGGTCATTATAATCACAGGTAAGCCAGGGTTTTGCTCTGCGATTAACTCTAGTAATGCCATACCATCCATGCCAGGCATACGTACGTCAGAGACAAGTACCGTTGGTTGGCTAAATTTTAGTGCGCTCAATACATCTTGTGCATTGGCAAAACTTTCTGTATTAAACCCGGCACGAGAAAGCGCTTTTTCTAATACGAAGCGAATAGATGCATCGTCATCAACAAGCCAAACTGTTTTCATGGGCACTCCACATTAATTAATCCACAAAAGGCAGATATATATTAAATTCTGTATGACCAGGCCAGCTATCGCATTCGATATAGCCATTGTGTTGATCTATCAACGTTTGCGCTATTGAGAGCCCTAAACCTGAGCCACCTTCTTTATTGGTGATCATTGGATAAAATAAGGTTTCTTTAATATTGCTATCAATACCTGGTCCGTTATCTGATATTTGGATCAGCAAAGCTTTCTTAGGTGCTTTATCTGGGCGGCGCTGTTGATGGCTAATACGTGTTTTGAGCTTAATTACCCCGCCATCGACTAGTGCTTGTTGTGCATTACGAATAATATTTAATACGACTTGCTGAATTTTACCTTGGTCTATAAATACGTCAGGTATACTTGGGTCGTAATCTTTTTCTAGGCTAATATTGGCATTGCTGTCGAGCATACTAAGCTTTACAACAGATTCTAATGTTTGGTGAATATTACCGTGTGACTTCTGTGGTAATTGATTCGGGCCAAGAAGCCTATCCACAAGCTCTCTTAAACGGTCTGCTTGCTCAATAATTAGCTCTGCACATTGATCGCGCTCTTGCTGATCAACCTCATACTGCAATAATTGCGCCGCTCCGCGAATTCCGCCAAGGGGATTTTTAATTTCGTGTGCAAGCCCACGAATGAGGTTTCGTGCAGCTTGATATTGATGCATTTGATTGGATGCTTGATCATGGCGAATTTCATCGTCTGTTTGTCGACACTCAAATAAAATATAATACTCATCATCGAGTTTTACCCGCCTTGCACTAATAGCGAGTTTTGCATGGCGAGAATCGACGAAAACCACGTCAGCTCTATGTTGATGGCAATCTACACCGTCCATTAAAGCGTATTTAGCAATGCGTTCTAAGTCTACGGAATGGTAGTTAAACAGGTTATCAAAAGGCTGATTAAGAATGCGTTTGGGGCCGAGCCCTAATAGTTCACTTGCACTGTCATTGACATAAACTAAAGTGAAATTTTTATCGAGTAAAATAACCGCAGTTGTTAGATTTTTCCAAATACTGGTTAATAGTTCAGGGCTGAATTTTTTATTATTGGACATTGTTGCACCATTTTAGTGCGTTGATGATAGCTAGCAGCTTAGCACATATATTTATAATCAGAGCGTCATTATAAAAAATAGCGTAGGCTATAATGATGACTGCCGATGCATAAAGAATACACTCTTGGGGCTAGCCGATAGTACATTGCCTTTTGGGTCAAATAATTTAACTTGTAAGGAATGTTCGCCGCGGTCAACGTTACGAAGTGCAAAGGTGCTAATGTTGCTTGGCTCTGCGTAGGCTACGCCATCAACGAATAATTGAATTGTAAAGCCATTCTCAAAGCGTGGTGAAATTCGGCTGGTCACATACACTGAGCCGGTATTTTCTCTAACTGTTTCTTCATGGGCTGGAGATGCGACGACAATTTTAAAGCTTTTGGCGGCGGCAGGTTTGGCTTCATTTAAGATACTGGTGTCAGTGGTAGGCATAGCAAGAATTTGACTTGTTAGTTTAACTTCCTGCGCACCCACTTTAGGTGTGTCAGAAAAAACAACAGCGCCATTTTTATCCTTCCAAGTATAAATTTTTTTATCACCTGAATAACCATAAAAGCTGAATAAAATTGTCGTCAGCAATACCAAAATCTTTGTTTTCACTCTTGAACCCTGTGTTTTTTGCACTAATTAAACTTTAGTGGAGAATGAAACATTTTGCCATAAAAAAAGCCCGTAAAACGGGCCTTGAGAACACACATATATTATCTATAACTAGACAATTTTAGCTACAACCTATTAAACGCTGTAGTACATTTCAAACTCAACAGGGTGAGTTGTCATGTTAAGCTTTTCAACTTCTTGAGACTTAAGCGAGATATAAGCATCGATTAGGTCGTCAGTGAATACACCACCTTGAGTTAAGAACTCACGGTCAGCACTTAGTGCTGCTAGTGCTTCGTCTAGTGACGCTGCAACTGTTGGAATTTCAGCTGCTTCTTCTGCTGGTAAATCGTATAAATCTTTATCCATTGCATCGCCAGGGTGGATCTTGTTTTTGATACCGTCAAGACCAGCCATAAGCATTGATGCAAATGCAAGATAAGGGTTGGCAGTTGGATCTGGGAAGCGTACTTCAATACGACGACCTTTTTCAGATGGTACTACTGGAATGCGGATTGAAGCAGAACGGTTACGTGCTGAGTAGGCTAGCATTACTGGCGCTTCAAAACCTGGAATTAAACGCTTGTACGAGTTAGTTGATGCATTAGCAAATGCATTGATTGCTTTAGCATGTTTGATGATACCACCGATGTAGTAAAGTGCATCTTCAGAAAGACCGCCGTACTTGTCGCCTGCGAATAAGTTAACACCGTCTTTAGCTAAAGACTGGTGACAGTGCATACCAGAACCGTTATCACCGACTACTGGTTTAGGCATAAATGTTGCTGTTTTACCGTATAAATGAGCCATGTTATGGATAACATATTTCATTTCTTGGATCTCATCTGCCTTTATTACCATAGTATTAAAGCGAGTAGCGATTTCGTTTTGACCTGCTGTTGCAACTTCGTGATGATGTGCTTCAACAACTTGACCTAGTTCTTCAAGAACCAAACACGTCGCTGAGCGCCAATCTTGAAAGTCATCAACTGGGGCAACTGGAAAATAACCACCTTTAACGCCAGGACGGTGGCCAGTATTACCGCCTTCGTAATCCTTATCTGAGTTCCAAGCTGCTTGCTTAGAATCAATTTTGTACATAGAACCAGACATATCTGTTTTGTATTTAACATCATCAAATACAAAGAACTCTGGCTCTGGGCCAAATAAAACAGTATCTGCAATACCAGTAGAGCGCATGTATTCTTCAGCGCGCTTAGCAACAGAGCGTGGGTCGCGCTCATAACCTTGAAGTGTAGAAGGCTCTACCACGTCACAACGTACGATTAGTGTTGCTTCTTCTGTGAAAGGGTCAAGCTTAACTGACTCAGGAACAGGCATTAATACCATGTCTGATTCGTTAATGCCTTTCCAGCCCGCGATTGAAGAGCCGTCGAACATCTTACCGTCTTCAAAAAAGTCTTCATCAACTTGGTGATGAGGAATAGAAACATGTTGCTCTTTACCTTTTGTATCAGTAAAGCGTAAATCAATGAACTTAACGTCATTTTCTTTAATAAAATCTAAAACCGATTGTGACATGTGTCCTCCAACTGTTGGGTTTTATTATTGCTGCATAATTGCTTTTGTTCTTTAGTAAGCTGATTCTGTGCCATGTTTATAATCTATTGTTTTTTATGTGAAAATATATAGTCGATGTAAAGTTGATATATATTTAGCACTGTTTTGGTGCATAGTAACTCCAAAAAGGTGCAACATTTACAGAGTAATAATTGCTTGCAAATTAATCACCTTAGACTAACACAAAGAAAATGCAAAATACGCAGTAAAGTCGCTTTAAATTAACTCAAAACCACCATTTTAGATAAATTTATAAAAATTAACCCTAAAAATTAATTATTTTAAAACAAAGGGTTAATTATTTTATTGAGAAAGTTTGAAATTTTATTTTGGATAAACTTTCATCCATTCCATTTATAGGGGATAATATGCGCCCTTTTAAATCCTATGCTGGGACATCTCGTGAAAGCGCAGGTGAGAACGTATAGCCCCTGCAGGATCAATGAGATTCAATTTCTCTGAGTGAACATATGAGTATCGAAAAGTTAAGAAATATAGCAATTATCGCCCACGTTGACCATGGTAAAACCACCCTAGTTGACAAACTGCTTGAGTTTTCAGGCACATTAGAAACACGCGGCGGTAATGAAGAGCGCGTGATGGATTCAAACGATATCGAAAGAGAGCGTGGCATTACTATTTTAGCGAAAAATACCGCTATTTCATGGAATGATTACCACATTAATATCGTAGATACTCCAGGGCACGCCGATTTCGGTGGTGAAGTGGAGCGCGTACTTTCGATGGCTGACTCAGTTCTACTTATTGTTGACGCTCAAGAAGGCCCAATGCCACAAACGCGTTTTGTTACGCAAAAAGCATTCGCGCAAGGCTTAAAACCAATCGTTGTTATCAATAAAATTGATAAACCAGGTTCACGTCCTGATTGGGTTATGGATCAAATCTTTGATTTATTCGACAACCTAGGCGCAACTGATGAACAGTTAGATTTTAAAGTAATCTACGCATCAGCAATCAATGGTTGGGCTACATTAGATTTAGATGAACCGTCTGATAATATGGATGCTATGTTCAAGATGATCGTTGACGAAGTATCACCACCGGATGCAGATCCTGAAGGTGACTTCCAAATGCAGATCTCACAGCTTGATTACAACTCTTATAAAGGTGTAATTGGTATTGGTCGTATTAAACGTGGTTCTGTTGCACCTAACCAACAAGTTACGGTTATCAGTGCAGATGGTACGACTCGTAACGGGAAAATTGGTTCAGTACAAAGTTACCTAGGCCTTGAGCGTATCGAAACTGATAAAGCTTTCGCTGGTAACATAGTAACAGTAACTGGTCTTGGTGAGCTTAAGATTTCAGATACGCTTTGTTGTCCTAACAACGTTGAAGCATTACCACCACTAAGTGTTGATGAGCCAACAGTAACAATGACGTTCTCTGTAAATAACTCTCCGTTCTGTGGTAAAGAAGGTAAGTTTGTTACATCACGTAATATCCGTGAGCGTTTAGACAAAGAATTAGTACACAACGTTGCACTTCGTGTTGCCGATACTGATAACCCAGATAGCTTCCGTGTTTCTGGTCGTGGTGAATTACACCTAGGTATCTTAATCGAGAACATGCGTCGTGAAGGTTACGAGCTTGCTGTATCTCGTCCAGAAGTAATCTTACGCACTGTTGATGGCGTGTTAGAAGAACCATATGAAACACTAACTATTGACTGTGAAGAAGAGCACCAAGGTTCTATCATGGAGCAAATTGGTCTTCGTAAAGGTGAACTTACTGACATGGCACCAGATGGTAAAGGCCGTATGCGTATGGACTTTATGATCCCAAGCCGTGGCTTAATCGGTTTCCAAACTGAATTCATGACATTAACTTCAGGTTCTGGCTTACTTTATCATACGTTCGATCACTACGGTCCGCACAAAGGTGGCGAGCTAGGTGTTCGTAAGAACGGCGTAATGATTGCAAATGCAACAGGTAAAGCATTGACTAACGCATTATTTAACTTGCAAGAACGTGGCCGTTTATTCATCGGTCACGGTGTTGAAGTATATGAAGGTATGGTTATCGGTATTCACAGCCGCGATAACGACCTTACAGTTAACGCACTTAAAGGTAAGCAGCTTACTAACGTTCGTGCATCTGGTACAGATGAAGCACAATCTCTTGTACCACCTCTAGATTATACACTTGAGCAAGCGCTTGAGTTTATCGATGATGATGAGCTAGTAGAAGTTACACCTGAGAACATTCGTATTCGTAAGCGTCACTTAACTGAAAGTGAGCGTAAACGTGCAGGTCGTGCTCCTAAATCATAATCTATTAATTTAGAATAATGATTTTAAAAGCCGCTGTATTGAAAGATACAGCGGCTTTTTAGTGGGTGAAAACAAAAGAGCTGTCAGTTTTAAGTTGTCAGCTGAAAGTCGGTAGACTATATAAGCCTGCAACAATGCATGATTGTAGCGCTTGTTGTTAGGGGGGGGGATTCGTTGGGTTTCGCTGCGCTCAACCTAGCCTACGCGGTGATAGCTTCAATAACTTCTCTGTAATTATTTAAAATTCTGCAAAACTTTCAAGTTAGGCTAATATTCAGGTTGGATCTAATATTTGGACTACCCACGCTTATGTGGAAGCCTCCAAATAGAGAGGTTACAGCGACAGGAAAGTAGGTTGTATCTTGTATTATTTATAATTAAGAATGGAGTTTTAATATGGGTGTAAATAATAAAATCCCCCTACCAAGTTTATTTTTGGCACTGGTTTTATCTGGATGTGGAAGCTCTGATGATTCAGAAGACGAAGATAGCAAATATAGTATCTCTGGCAATATCCAAGGGCTTAATGGTGAAATTCAGTTGATTTTAAATAAGGCTGGGCAAAGTTGGACTAGTGGTAATTATATTGGCAATGGTGTTGCCGATGTTAGTTTTACTATTGATGAATTTGAATCGGGCACCGTTTACTCTGTTGAGGTTCAAATGCAACCAAATGGGCAAAATTGCACAGTATCTAATGGCTCTGGTACTGTTTCCGGTGATGTTTCGGATATCGTTGTCACGTGTATGGACTTACCAAAAGAGCAGCTTGGAGTATTTATTGATAGCCCAGTGCAGGGCTTAAGTTATTTTACTGATACTTTTTCTGGAGAAACGCTTGAAGACGGTAGCTTTAAATACATGCAGGACGAAACGGTTACCTTTGTCATGGGGTCTACACAGTTCAGTGTGGCTCAATTAGCTGAAGGAGCGATACTTTCACCTTTAGATGTTTTTTCTGCCCAAGATACTTCTGATAGGCGTGTTATTAATTTGGCAAGCCTGTTGCAGTCACTTGATATTGACCGTGTTGCTGATAATGGTATTGAATTACGTTCAGGTGAGATAGCCAGTAATGGGCTTGTCATAAACTTTGATGTACCGACTGATGAGTTTGCAAATAATAATGACATATTGGCATTTGTGCAAAGTGCTAACCCAGATTTCGAAACAAGTCCTCTAGTTGATGCTGAGGAAGCGAAACAACATTTAGATAATCAATTAGCATTAGCAAGCAAATGTGATTTAGATAGAGTTTTTAATTTAACATCTCATGAAACAATTATACCAAATGATACAGGAGTTGCTGGCGATAATTATTCAATTACAGGAGCTACATTCACTCTGAGTAAAGCAGGGATCTGCTCGCTAAGTTCGGGAGAAGGTTGGTCAGGTGATTGTAGCATTAATGGCTCTAAGGTAAATATTACCATTGATGGTGACTCGCAAGTACTAACAGGTACTTTAGCTAACAATAACGTTACGCTTGTGGCTATGCCAAGTTTATATGATGCAGGTGATGGCACCAAAGAATATGTATCAGTTTACTTTGATGGTAATAGTAATGTTAGCTGTCCAATTGAAGATGTCAGTGCCGGTGTCTATTCTTACACAGGTAAGGAAGCTGTATCACAACTTGATGGTTCAGGTGAAGAGGTTTATGAAGTAACAGGAACGATTACTCTCGATGATGACTCATGCGAAATACAGTCAAGTGAAGGAGATTTCTCTTGTCAAGTTACTGGGAATAGGATATTTGGTTTAGGTGAAGCGTCAGGTGTAAAGGGAACTATTACGTCAGAACAGGTTACCATGTACTTTAATTCTCCAGGGTCTGATGGAGAGTTAGTAGTGGGTTACTTTAATGGAACCCGGCAAGCAAATTAAAAAATGTTTAATTTAAATGTTAAACTTTAGCTTAAGTCAATATATTCGGTTGTTGATTTTTTGCATCCTATCTTAAAAGCTATCTTCAATTAGAAGAAACATTAGTTTTCTGAAAGTTGTGCAGTATTGATAGCTTTGCACCATACATTTATTCGCTGTGGGTTTTAACATTATTTTTAATCTACCTCGTGCTTTGAGCTTTTCCAGCAGTCTAAGGTTTGCTACTTACACAAGTATTAAATTGGAAAGCAAGCGTTTGTAGTTTTTTTGTTGGGTTTCGCAGCACTCAACCCAACCTTTTTTAACTCGCTAACTTTACTCTAGCTTACTCGCCAACTTTTTCATTCCTTTGGTAGCAAAGTAATTTTGCCAAATACATCTGCGTCTATAAATCCACGGTTTCTATCGCCGTTTACAGGTTGGACTTCGTGTGAGCCCATAAAGTGTTCGCGCACTTTGCTGCCATCGTTATCACAGTAGGCGAGCATGAACCCGATAACTTGTTTTGCCGTTAATTTAATAGGTGTATTTTGCCCGTCTTCTTTATAGTTGTTTGGATAGAGTTTGATCGCCACTTCCCAAGTAATGTTATAAGGCGCTACGGTATTTCGTTTCCAGTTACTTACTAAGTGCTCTGTGTATAAATGGGGTTTTTTATCAGGCCCAAAATCGGCAGCTTGGTTATCAAGGCCTATATGGTAAGCAAATGCAGTATGATTAAATTGATGGTTACCACCTGATGCATCACTGTCAATAAAGATTTCGAGTGCGTCGTCATCCCAGTATTTTTCCGTTGGATCTGGGTGCGTATCAATCAGCACATCATCAGTAATATCGGCCTGTAAATAAAGGGTGTTTTCATCCCAAAGTAATTTGTAGCGGCCTTTAAAGTCTTTATCTGAATTAGGCAAGGATCCATCCATAAGGTATGGCATAGGCTGCCATGTTGTTTTGTCCCATGCGCTTTCAGCAACACCATCAATAACTATAGGTGTTGTTGTATGCTCTACATCGATAGCCAAGGCGGCATTGCTCATTAAAATGCTTAAGGTTAGTGCGTGTATTTTCATGTAACTCTCAAATATTCATTTTTATTAATACTGTCTGAAACATTATTTGAAAACAATAGGTAGAGAGGTACAGATGCTAAATAACAGGTGCAGCAACGTTTAGGTGGGAAAACAAATTTTTACATTCTTGAGTGTTAAAAACAGGTAAAGTAACTGCGTTGTTTACATTAATACATATTCAAGGAGTTATTTTGGCTAAAGCATTACTTTTAGTTATGGCTGTGTTGTTATCAGGTTGCACTTCTTCACAAGTGATGGAATCAGGTTGTGATTTTGTTGTTGGTAACGCGCAAAGTCAACAACGGCAAGTGCAAAATAGTTCACTCGATAGTTCTGACACAAACCAAGAAATGAACGTGATTAACGGTGTCTTGCAAATGTTACTTGGGCCAATAAGTCGCTCGCTTGGTGATGATGAATGTAAAGCGCAGGAGCAATTGCATGAGTACCCAAGTGCCGCTTTATAAAGCGACACTTTCTCCTTCATTTAAGATATACAGAGGAATGGTTGACTCCATTTCATCGTACATATGCAATAAGCGAAGTAATGCCGAATGACTACTGTGGTCGCCCATTTTCCAACTTGAATTACCATAACCCCATGGGATCATCACTTTGCAGTTGAGATCTTGCGCAGCTGTAAGCGCATCTTCTGGTGTGGTATGAACATATCTATACCAATCACCATCTTCTTCATGATAATACGAGGCAATTGGCATTAAACAAATATCAATTTCGCCATATTTCTGCCCAATATCGCTAAAATGCTGCGAGTAGCCGGTATCTCCGGCAAAAAATAGTGTCTTACCATTTTGCTCAAGCAGCCAGCCATTCCATAAGTCTTTATCGTGATCTTCATAAATAAAAGGCACTAAAACACGGCTACTAAAGTGATGAGCAGGCAGTGCATGAATGGTTAAATCATCAATAGTGGTTTTGGCATACCAAGCCATTTCGCTTATATAAAAGCCACCTGTTGGAAAGTTATCAGCCATTCCCAGTGGGGTTAAGTAGCGAGGCTTATTACCTATTTCTTCAATATCTGCTTTATTAAAATGGTCATAATGAATGTGCGAATACATCACTGCATCTAAGTTCTTTAGTTCGCTTTTTGTAAGCCAGTCACCAGGTTGACGATAAAACCCAGAGGCCAGTCTAAAGGCTAAATCAACGGGGGAGTCGAATTGCTCTTTGACTGGATCGAACACCACTTGTTGTCCGTTTGGCGTTTTAACCATAAATCCTGCGTGACCAAGCCAGCGAACAACGAAACCAGTATTTGATTGTGGTTTTATTTGTTCAGCAAGATACTGGCAATTTTCATTTTCTTCTTCACATTGTAAGTTGGTATTGCTGGGGTAGCAGTCACTTTCACAACTAACAGGGTAAGTCTTTTTGCCAGGGTAAAGGTTATGATAGCGACCAGCCCGTTCACCATCTTTATGAAGTGGTACAACTGTATCTGGGCCAGCAATGATCTGCACATGATTAGCGGCCGCGCACGCTGTTAAAAAGCCAGTTAGGGTGATTAGACTAAGGATGTTTAACTTCATTATTGTAACTTTTTAATTTTATTTTGATAAAAGTGTACCAAAAAGAAGTGCTTAATAAATATTTAAAAAGTAACAAAAAATAACAATAAAAAGCCTGCAAAATGCAGGCTTAATGTATGATTTTCTCGCCAACTCGCCAACTCGCCAACTCGCCAACTCGCCAACTTATCCTGCTTTATTCATTTGCTCAATGAACTTATTAGAATCAGCGATAGACTTATTCATGTCATCCATCAACACTTTAATATCTCGCTTAAGGTTAGTAAATTCACCCTGTATTGCGGTTACAGCTTGGGCATTAAGATTATGTTTTAAGTATAAAACATTATCTCGTAGTGATGATAATACCGGCTCCATTTTACTTTCTGCGTTACGCATTGAACGTAGTAATTTGTCAAAATCACGTTTGGTTGAGGTTAACTTTTTATTACTTTCACGCTTTAAAGAGGGATTAGAATACTGTTCCAGCTCATCTGCCCACTCTTCAAAAAGGGCTTCAGCAACGTCTTCAACTTTGTTTATATTAGTAGTTACGTCATTGGCAGCTGAAAGGCTTGACTCGTAATCACTATTAAGTTGGTCGTACGCCTCTTTTAGATCACCGCCATCAAAGTTAATGAGTGTAGATAAGCGATCTAAAGCCGATTGAAATTCTTCTTGAGACTCTTCTTGTGATTCTTTTGTTTCTTCAACACGGTCCACCAAAATATCGCGTTTATGAACGCCAACGGATTCCATGGCAGAATAGTAGGCCGATTGGCAGCCAGATAGCGCCATTGTGAGTGCGAGCAATGGTGCGCTTAGTGCAGTAATTTTTTTCATTGAGATCCCTTTTTCTTCCCGTTTAGTTTTTAAATTATGTGGTGGATTGCTATGATAATCAAAACAATTTTAGCAGAAAGTTAAAACCATGAATGAAAAGGTAGCATATTTTAAGCAACAGGCTGACTCATTTTTACGCCAACAACCAAGCTGGTGGATGCAATATTTTAATCGTTGTATTGATGATCAAATCACTGTTAACGCTGGTTATTTAGCTTATGTTACGTTACTTTCATTGGTGCCATTAATCGCCGTAGCGGTTGCTATTTTTTCCGCTTTTCCTGGTTTTGAAGAAACGCGAATTGCGATTGAAAACTTTTTATTTACCAACTTTGTGCCAACATCATCCGATGTAATTAAAGAGCATATTAGCTCATTTGCTGGTAATGCGAACCAAATGACTGCGGTGGGGGTTAGCTTTTTAGCAGCAATAGCGCTTTTATTGATGAAAAATGTTGATGCGACACTTAACCGTATTTGGCGGATTAAGAAGAAACGTCCTTTGATGATTTCTTTATCTGTATATTGGATGATTCTGACACTCGGTCCCGTTTTATTAGGGGCGAGTATCGGTATATCTTCGTATATTGTGTCTTTAGTTTCATTTGCAGATCAAGGCATTCCTGGTTTTAGTGGCTTTTTGATAAAACTTTTACCCTTTATAATTTCAATGGCCGGCTTTATTTTGCTCTATACTTTAGTTCCAAACACACGCGTTCCATTTAAGGCGGCAATCCCTGGAGCTATTTTTGCAGCTGTTTTGTTTGAGCTAACCAAAAAAGGGTTTGCTTTGTATATTAGTCACTTTCCATCTTATGAATTAATTTATGGAGCGGTGGCAACAATTCCCATTTTATTTGTTTGGGTGTACCTTTCTTGGACAGTGGTATTACTAGGTGCAGAGTTTACTGTATGTATAAGCCCTCATGTTGTTGAAGATATGCCAGATAATATCTTAGATAATGAAGAGATTTTCAAACAGTAAATAGCTGCACCACTGATAGGCAGGAGTCAGTGTTATGCAGTTGTACCCAAGTATTGCCCCCTATAGTGACTTTCATCTAAGTGTGGGTGAAGGTCATCAGCTTCATGTACAAGAGTACGGCGAGCCTTCTGGTTTGCCTGTTGTAATTTGCCATGGCGGGCCCGGACTTGGTCTACACAGTGATAACTGCCGCTTTTTTGATCCTAATCGTTATCGTATTATTTTATATAGTCAACGCGGATGCGGTTTATCAACCCCTCATCAATTAACAACCAATAATACTGATTATTTAATTGCTGACTTAGAGTACTTAAGGCAATCATTAGGACTTGAAAAATGGTCGCTATGTGGCGCATCATGGGGCGCGACTATTTGTTTACTCTACGCGATAAAACATCATAGAAACGTGGCTAGTTTATTATTACGAGGTACGTTTTTAGCAACAAACTCTGATCTGCAATGGATATATGGCGCTGACGGTGCGGGGGCACAATTTTACCCTGAGCTGTATGAGCAGTTTGCACAAAAGCAAGCTAACGTTAAAAGTATACTCGCGCTCTATCAACAGCAACTTAATGTTGATGATCAGATTAGAGCGAGCCATTATGCAAAGTTATGGTGTCAGTGGGAGTCTGTTTTATCGCAGAGCCGAGATTGTCCCGATTGGACGTTAAACTGTCCGCAACATGGTTTAAATATGGCGCGGCTGATGGTGCATTATTTTAGCGCTCAATGTTTTATAGAAGAGCAGTTTATATTGAACAATAGCCAGAAATTGGCACACATTCCTATTTGGTTTATTCACGGTAGACATGACTTAGTGTGCCGCTTTAGCGCGATACAAAAGTTTGCTAAGCAACTACATGCGCAGTTATTAGTGCTGGATGAAATTGGGCATGGTGTTGATAGTCAGGTATATTTATCAGCAGTACGGCGAGCTGCCGATCATATGTATATCAAATTATCGAGGGATCAATGCAAGGGCTAATACAACGGGTTAAGCACGCTAAAGTCGAAGTTAATGGGCAAGTAATAGGGCAAATAGGGCAAGGTATTTTATTGTTACTCGGTGTTGAAAAGCAAGATGATACTGCAAGCGCGGAAAAACTATTACACAAGGTGAGTAATTACCGTATTTTTAGTGATGAAAACGACAAAATGAATTTGAGCTTGCGTGATATCAAAGGCGAGTTACTAGTCGTATCACAATTTACGCTTGCTGCCGATACCAAAAAAGGTATGCGCCCAAGTTTCTCATCAGCCGCTACACCACAGCAAGCAAAAGAGCTATACGAATACTTTGTCAATCAAGCCAAAGAAAAAGGCTTAAAGGTCGCTACAGGGCAGTTTGCTGCTGATATGCAAGTAAGTTTATGTAATGACGGGCCTGTTACTTTTAATTTAAACGTATAAACTATTTTTTAATCATCACAATGTGATTAGTATACCCAGGAATTTTTTCTATGCTGGGTCTTTTGCCAAATGTTGTAATCAATAAGTGCTCAAGTTGCTTAAGTTGGGATTCATGGCCAGATAGAAAATTAATAAACAAGTAACCGTCAGTTGACAGAGCGTTACGTACTTTTTGATAAAATAGGTGTTTATATAAAAATCCGGGAGCATCTAGCTGACTAAATAAGTCGAGGATGATCCAATTATATTCTTTGCCTTGTTCTAATACTTCTTGTGCGTCAAAGCAACGTAAGTTAGTTGCATGATCACCACCAAAGAAGCGTTTGTAACAATGAATAATACTAGGGTTTTTCTCGACCGACATAAGTTGGCTATCAGGGTAAACATGCTGTAAGTAGTTACGGATTGCACCTGCCCCCAGACCAAGTTCTAGTACTGTTTTGGGCGCAGGTAAAGGCTGCCACAAACAAGCTAAATACTGTAAATGTGGAAATAATAGATGGCTCGGGCGGCTTTTTTCAACCACAGATTGTAACGTCTCATTGATCAGTAGCCAGCGAAATTGCTTGTGCTGGCGTACTTGAATGCTGTCAGAGCCATGTTTATGCCAATATATAAGCTGTCCGATGCGGTGGCAATCTTCAATAAAGCTATGCTTTACGGCGCCGGAGCCTGCAATTAAATTTTCCATATAAGTAGCTTAGACGAGTCAACATAAAGCGCCAGTCTGTTGTGCAAATTTTACAGTAAAAACAGAGGCTCACCAAAGTCGTATTCCAAGTTTTTAAAAGATAGCGTATGGTAGTTTGCAATTATAAAGAACCAAATTGTTTTATTTAACCACTGCGCATTAAAGTAACGTGGTATTTGTACGGCAGGAGAGAGTATGTTTCAGGTAACTACCCCGCAAAGTAGTGAAGATTGGCAAGCTTATTATCAATTACGTTGGCAAGTATTGCGCGCACCTTGGGATCAGCCCAGAGGTTCTGAGCAAGATGATTTAGAACAAGATGCTGAACACCGCTTTATTAAAAACAAGGTCGGCGAAGTCTTAGGCGTCGCGCGTTTACATTTTAATAACCAACAACAAGCGCAAGTACGCTATATGGCGGTTGCAGAAGGAAATCGTAATCAACACATTGGCAGCCGACTACTACACGAACTTGAAAAAATAGCATGGACACAAGATGCAGATGAACTTGTGTTATTTGCTCGTGAACGTGCATTAGAATTTTACCAGCGTCATGGCTATGAGCTAAAAGAAAAAGCACATTTAGCTTACGATGATGTGCAGCACTTTAAAATGATCAAGCAAAAGCCATCAGAACCAGGTTGGTTCCGCCACCCTAATTGGACCCAAGTGCTACAAAATATTTGGCGTGAATCAATTCCAATTAGTGATGCAATGGGTATAAAAGTTGAAAGTTATACTGATTGGCAATTTACCACTACTGCCGATTTAGATGCTAATTTGAATTTACATAACACCATGTTTGCGGGTTCTATTTATAGTTTAGCGACGTTAACAGGTTGGGGGGCGACTTACTTAGCGCTTAGAGAAGCGGGTTTTGAAGGCAATATTGTGCTTGCGGATGCAAACATAAAATACCTAAAACCACTTAATAACGACCCTCGCGGCAGTGTCGATTTAAGTGGTTGCAAAGGTAAATTGAGCGAGCTCGAAACAGAAGGTAAAGCGAGTTATCAAGTGCCTGTAGAAATCTATGATGGTGAAGCATTAGTCGCTGAGTTTGAAGGTACATTTGTTGTAAAAAAATAAGTTATAACTCAGACTAAAAAAGCCAAGCAGTGCTTGGCTTTTTGCTATATAAAATTATAAGTGTCAGAGCAGGTCGGTTAGTAATATACCTACACCAATACGTTCTATATCTGCATTATAATCAATTAAGCTTTCACCATATCCGTTAAAATACTGTGCGTAACCTCGTAATCGTCCCCATAATGGGAAAGACCAATCTAGCTGAATAGCACCACGGTTATCAGAGTTTAAGTTATTGCGCGTCATAAAACTAAACTCATGCTCTTCATAGCGATAAGCACCACTAAATTCAAAATAGCCCATGTATTTATAAATGTCAGGGTTATCATCACCTTTGGCTTCCATTGGATCTTCTTTTTTATCTTCAGGAATGCGGTACCAAGGTTTAAAGCTAAATACAAAACCTTCATTCTCCCAAATAAAATCGGCATAAATACGATTCCATGAACGTGAGTTTGGTTGGCTGCGACCATTTGATTGGTGTACTAAACCAATTGCAATCGCCATCTCATCACCCCAAAGAACATTGTCAGGATCGAGGTAATTTACCCAAAAAATCTCTGGTTCGTAGTTGGTTTCACGAAAAGGAGAGGATATATCTTTATTATAAATTTGCCAAAAAGATTGTAATGTGAAACCAAAATAGACTGCTTGATCTTTATCGTCAAAATCATTGAAAATAGGAACTTTAATTGATAATTGGTATTTTGCTTCAAGGTTATCAAGTGGTTCACCATCACTTTCTTGAACTAGTTCGTTTAGACCATCAAATGGACGAACATTAGGATTTGACACATAAGATAAAGGCAATATGTAATTACGCTTGTGTGGAGTAATTACATTACGGTTTTTTTGGCTAACTTCTTCACGCGCTTTGCGCTTATCGAGTGCTGTAATTTGTTTGCTTTCATCAAGTGCAGAACACTTTTCGCGTAGCTGAGCTAGCGTTTGTTCACCATCGCCGGCAATGGCTTCATTCAAAATACATTGTTTAACTAATTCAATGTCGCTGTTTTGCTCATTTGCCTTTTCAGTGTCAGCTTGTTGTGCTAACACACTTGTTGATAACAAAGTCGTTAGTAAGATCCCGTTGCGCCAAGTCATTATTATTCCTTTGAGAAACGTATATGTTAAAAAAGTATACAGAGTTTTATAGCTTAGTAACTGTGAACTTTTACTTAACTAATAAGAGAATACCCCTAATGGTACGACAGATTTATTGGCTTTGATCATATTTATAGAGAAAAAGCGGCCTTAGCCGCTTATTCAATGCAATATTAGCACTTTGTGCTTATATTACTCTCACGCAATGAGAAGGAGTGAGCTCTAAAATAATTTAAAGCTCAAATACGTTAGTGAAGAATTTGTAGAGTTCAGTACCTTGATTCACACTTGCTGAGGCAAAGTGCAAAATTGCGATTGCATCGCAATCAAGTGTTAGAGTTTGTAATGGCTGCTCACTGAGGTAGCACTCCATTCGCAGTACTTTAGCAATCGGGTCACCAGCTTTAATATGGCCGCCCAGAGGGGCAATATATTCGACCATACCGCCCATAGGGGCATAGTAAGCAAAGTAGTCATCTAAGTTACAGCCGTAGCGTTTCATTTGTTTTGGTTGGAATGGGGCATCAACAAAAACGTGCTTATAGTTTAAGTAGCTTAAAATACTATTGGCGTCATCTAGTGCTGCGCTTAAATCGATTTTTTCTTGGCTACCCAGCTCAACAGTAAACGCTTCTACTTGCACGTTAAATTCACGGCCTTGCTTTGCTAACTGTTCAGTTAATTGCCACCAAGGGCAAAAGCTGGCTTCATCCATTGCGCCATCAAAATCATTTGGAATAAGCAGTACATGAGGAATATTAAAATAGCTAGCGCTTTGTTTGGCGTAGTCAGGGCAGTATAAATGCTGGCTAGAAATCGGGCCTGTGTGTAAGTCCAGCACAATATCAGCTTGGTGTGCGAGCTTTTGTAAATTAAGTGCAATACGTTTACCGGTAGTTAAGCGATAAGCAGGACCTGATAACTGTTGTTCAACGTTGTCTATAAGAGCCGCTTTGAAAGCAGCTTTTAATGTTTGATCATCGGCATCACTGTATTGCTCTGCAAACTTAGCCGCCAGTTCACTGTTACAATGATACATGCGGTTCCAGTTAGTGCCAGTAATGGGATCAAAGCGGCCAAGGGTAAACTCCCCTGACTTTTGATTACAACCAATGGGATTGGCGTAGGGCACTAAAGTGATATCGCCTTTTAAGTTAAGTTGCTTTAATTGTTCGAGCAATTGATAAATGACCGCGTTGCCTTGTACTTCAGCGCCATGCATATTTGCTTGAACATACACGCTTGGCCCGGTGCCATCGCCTTTTAAACGGTACACAGGAATTGTTAGCGGTAAGCCATTTGCAACTTCACCTACGACGATGTTTTCTTGGCTGATTGGTGTTGTATTACTCATCTCAATTACCTTAAGTAGTGGCTGGCATCTTCTGCTTGACGAATACAGCTTAATTCACCATTTTGTAAAACATATTCAGCAGCTAATTCATGGCATAAAAAGTACGGCATACTTTCAGTAAAACCATAAGCACCGCATTGACTAAACGCGAGCCAGTCCTGCTCGTTTAAATCATTGGGTAATTGATGCTCACCTAAACAATCCAATGCTGTACACAATGGCCCATATAAACTCATCGCTTGGTTTTCAGCCGTTGAGTCACGGAGTAATTGCACAGGGAAATCTTGGCTCGTAACCGCTGGGCGCAATAAATGATTAATGCCACCACTAAGAATAACTTGTTGTTGTCCGTAGTTTAATTTGCACTCGACAACAGGAGTTGCATAATGACCACATTCGCCGACTGCATAACGGCCAAGTTCCATCCATAACTCTTCTACGCCAGCATCACGTTTGATTTTTGCAAGAGCTGTTATTAACGCATCCCATCTTAGGGTAGGTGCATCAAGTGTATAAGGAATACCTAAACCACCGCCTAAATCGAGCACTTTTAAAAGAATACCTAAATCACTAGCAAGTTGTTGCAGTGGCGCGACCATTTGTGACCAAAGCTGTGCGAGTTTATCGCTACTAAGCATATTGCCCCATTGAAAAATATGCAGGCCGTCAAAGTTCAGTGCAGAGTAATCACTCGTGTTAAGTGCTTGCCATTCATCGCAGCCTAAGCCAAATGGTGTAAGGCTGTCGCCCCCTAGTGGATTTTTTTCACCTTCAGGCCAACGTAATTGCACACGCAATAACACTTGTAGTTGGCACTGTTTTGCAATTGCTTGCTCATTGAGCCAACGCACTTGATTGAGACTTTCGGCGACAAAAATACGTACGCCTCGCTCAATAAAATGTTTAATTTGTTTTGGGCTTTTAGCAGGCCCGGTGTTGAGCACGCGCTCGCTGTTAATGCCTTGAGCAAGCACTTGCTCAAGTTCGCCTTTACTTGCCACATCAAAGTTAAAACCAGCACCATCTAAGCTTTGTATCACTTTAGATAGGGGGTTGGCTTTAACCGCATACCAAAGTTTCACTTCGGTTTGTGCCACTAAACGCTTAAGGTGTGCATTGAGTGAATCAAGGTCGTAGACAAAAAATGGGGTATCGAGCTTTGTTGATAACTCATCAATGGCGGTTTTAACTGGCGTGCTCAAAAAGGTCATTAACGTAAAACCTCTTCTAACAGTAATGACGCATCACTTTGTTCATCACGGTATTTTACAATTAACGCGCATGACATGCTTAGACCTTGCTCACGTGCCCACTCGTTAGAAGCCGGACGAGAGCCTGGAATTACAATGGCATATTCAGGAATTGGCTCACCTTTATCAAGTTGACGCTCGTTAACGCAGTCATACACAGGGATAGTGGCTGACAAACGTACGCCTGGTGCAAGTACAGCACCTTTTTTAACTACAACCCCTTCAACGATTACGCAGCCAGCGCCGATGAATGCATCGTCTTCTACCACAACAGGGCTTGCACCAATAGGCTCAAGTACGCCACCTAATTGCACAGCAGCACTTAAATGCACGTTTTTACCAACTTGTGCACACGAACCCACAAGGGCGTGGCTATCAACCATAGTCCCTTCGTCAATAAAAGCACCAATGTTTACGTACGCTGGTGGCATGATAATCGTGCCTTGAGCTACGTGAGCACCACGGCGAACACTTGAGCCACCTGGTACCATACGAACGCCGTTTTCGGCAGTAAACTCTTGCGGTGCCAAGTTATGCTTATCAACAAAACCACCTGAAAACTCGGTGTTAGTGCCGTTTTTGAACGCTTCTAAAATACCTTGTTTTACTTCAACGTTAGCGTGCCATTGGCCATTGTCGTCTTGTGTTGCAGCGCGAACGGCGCCTGATTCTAAATTATTTAATAGTTCTAACCAGCTCATTATAAAAACCTGTATTTAATGCCAAGATAAAATGGTGTTATTTGCATTGTTAATGCAATCTGTTTGAGTTAACTCTAAGTGAGTTAATGGTGGACGCAAATGCGGGCTGTTTAGTCTCCCTTGTAGATGCATCAAAACTTTTACGGGAATAGGGTTCGCTACGGCAAACAAGCTTTGGATTGCTTGTGACCAATCGGCAAATAAATTTGGGTGCTGACCACTGAGGCTGCGTTTAACAAACTCATGGGTTTGTTCTGGCCATGCATTAGCTGCTACAGAAACTAAACCTTTTGCTCCTGCTTGAGAAAAATAAGGCATAAGGGCATCATCGCCACTGAATATTGCTAACTCTGGCGAGGCAGTTCTAAAACCTTCAAACTTAGCAATGTCGCCACTGGCTTCTTTAAGCGCCCATAAATTTTTATGATCTTTCAAATTACTAATAACCGCGGGTGGAATATCTACTGCGCTGCGCCCAGGTACGTTATAAAGCATGCAGGGGTGATTACTTGCGTTAAGTAGACTTTCAAACCAGTGAGTTTGACCCACAACACCCGGTTTAGCATACAGTGGTGAGCCTAGTAAATAACCGTGAATAGGCAGTTGATTACAGTACTCTACCCACGCAATTTGTTGTGCTAGGTTCATACCGCCAACGGCAACCATTAATGGCACGCTAGGTTTTAACTGACATACATGCTCAACAATGGCTTGTTGTTCTTTCAAGCTAAGTGCTAGGCCTTCGCCCGTACTGCCAAGTAATAAAATACCATTATTAGCGGCTTGCTGTTGTGCAACCAGCTGTTCAAGTACAGCATAATCGACTTCGCCTGCATCAGTAAAAGGCGTGACGAGTGCGGTCCATAACGGGTAGTCGTTTAAATTAAAGTTGTTTTTCATCTGCAACGAACTTATCAGGTGTTCGATGAGTAAAATGAGGGAGAATTAAAAATACGCCGCATTAACATCATTCGAACATTAAAATTCGAAGAGCGAATGGGCTTAAATAATAAGGCACACAGGCCTTATTATACTAAGACCAGAAGCTCTCCACCAAACTTATCAACAGCGTTGCTGTTGTTGGTGACAGTCGCTGGGATTCAACCCAGTCGCCCGAAATAACCCTTCACAAAAAGTGTTACTTCTCGGCGTTAATTCCCCTCACGTATGATCATTGGAGTGTGTGCTCCTCACATACGTTACCTGAATAACGCACCTCTTCTAGCCCATAGTGTGGGTTCTAAATTATAAAACTCACACCTTAAATAGGGGTAATGGCGGTGATTAAAGCATTTTAGCCGTCTAGGTGTCAAGGCTAACTATCTCAGTATGTATTGATCTTTGTTGGTGAAAGGTTACGTATTACCTGCTTTTTTCGTACACTAGCAAATAGACAAAGCAAGGGTAGTTAATCAATGGAAAAGTTTCAGGATATTTATCAACGAGCAGCACAGCGAAAAGGCGGTAAAGCGATGTTAGCGCAATTGCTGCATGCGCCACTTTCACAGGCACAGCTTAAAAAGTTGCCCGATGATGCTTGGCTTGAAGAGTTTACCCGCAAGGTTTTTCAAAGTGGCTTTTATTGGTCTGTTATTAATAGTAAGTGGGCAGGCTTTAGAGAAGTGTTTTGGGATTTTAATGTAGAAAAGCTACTGATGATGCCACCTGATATGTTGGAACAAAAAGCCAGTGATGAACGTATTATTCGTAACTTTAAAAAAGTACAAACGATTCCTGAAAACACGTATATGATCCATGAAGTCGCTAAAGAGCACGGGAGCTTTAGTGCGTTTATTGCCAATTGGCCTACAGGCGACATCATTGGTTTATGGGCGTATTTAAAAAAGCATGGCGCACGTTTAGGTGGTAATACAGGGCCTTATGCATTACGCACTTTAGGTAAAGATACGTTTTTACTTTCTCGCGACGTAGAAAGTTACTTACGCGCGCATAAAATTATAGACGGTGGCTTACAAACTAAAAAATCCCTCACCGCCGCACAAGCTTTTTTTAATGAACTGCACAAACAAAGTGGCTTAAGTTTGCAGGAGCTAAGCTTAATTGTAGCCTACAGTGTGGGTGATAATCGTGTGGGTATTCAAACAATTGAACCGCAATAGCGGCGAAAGGTAATTTCATGAAATTAGTATCACGCTATACCGACATCGCAGAGCAGTTTGCTATAGCCGATAGACCAAGCCCAGTAGGCGCACCTTCGCTACTGTTATTTAACGACGCTGTGGCTAAACAATTGAGTATTGATATTGCCTCTGAACAACAAGCTGGCGTGTTTAGTGGAAACCAACTCATACCAAATATAGCGCCTGTTGCACTGGGCTATTCCGGCCATCAATTTGGTCACTTTTCACCCCGCTTAGGTGATGGGCGCGCGCATTTACTTGGGGCTGTTGCAGATCAACAAGGACTACTTTGGGATATTCAACTTAAAGGCTCTGGCGCAACACCGTTTTCTCGTGGTGGTGATGGCCGTTGCGCTATTGGCCCCGCAATACGTGAATATATAATGAGTGAAGCAATGCACGCATTGGGTGTACCGACAACCCGATGTTTAGCGGTCGTCGCAACGGGCGAAACCGTGTACAGGCAACCACCACAACGTGGCGCAATTGTGACTCGTGTTGCATCAAGCCACATTCGTGTTGGTTCATTTCAATACTTAGCCACGCAAGGTGATGTTGCAGGTTTAAAAGCCTTAGCAGATCTGGCGATTGAGCGACACTATCCTTATATACAAAGCGCAGGCCCTGAGCGTTATTTAGCTTTCTTAAGTGAAGTAATAAAAAAACAAATCGCACTTGTGATCAGCTGGATGCGGGTGGGGTTTATTCACGGTGTAATGAATACTGATAACACTCTTATTAGCGGTGAGACTATTGATTATGGCCCGTGTGCGATGATGAATCATTTCGATTTTGAGACTGTGTTTAGCTCCATTGACCGCCAAGGCCGTTATGCCTTTGGCAATCAGCCTAATATTGCAAACTGGAATTGCGCGCGACTAGCTGAGAGTTTAATGCCGTTAATCAACGAAGATGATGAACAGGCAATTGCTTTATTAAGCCCTTTAATTAATAGCTTCGCTGAGCAATTTAACTACGCGTTTACTCAGATGTGGGCAGAAAAATTGGGCCTTGATGGAAATCAGGATTCAGATAGTGAGCTGGTGGCGCAGTTATTGGCTTTATTAAAAGACCATAAGCTTGATTACACCAATACCTTTGATGTATTAACTGAATCACTACAAGATAATGCTGAAATACCAATAACCTTAACTCAATGGTCGAAGTTATGGTTGCAGCGCACCAATAGGAGCAGTTATGAAGTTATGCGTAAAAACAATCCTAAATTGATCCCGCGCAATCATATTATAGAAAATATCTTAAATGACTTTGTACAATCAGGCCAAAGCGCTACTCTGAGAGAGTATTTAAAGGTGTTGCAAAAACCGTATCAAGCGCAAATCAAAGAAACCTGGTATACAGAAGCTAAAGACGATGCGCTTTACAAAACTTTTTGCGGTACTTAATTTTGTCATAGCTGGCTGTTAACTTGCTTTTAATTATTTTTTGATTCACAGCAGGGAATAGGAGACATTGCTATAAAAAGCAGCAACTCTCATGAGTTTTGATGATGTTTTTTTACTGCGGGCTAGTTAATGACTGTTATTTATTAATTTTTTTGAAAAATAAATACGGTTTCTACTTGTTGATTTAAAATTAACCAATATAATGCCCTCATGGACTTTAAAATTTGCATTACTTAGTCGATAAATCGCTAATACTCTATGTAACTACTTTTTTACTCATAGTAATTACAATATGCAATTACTATGCTGGTTAGATAAAGTTTTTTATCTAGTCTATACTAAATCTGCGATTTATTATTAAAACTGCTTTAATTGATAAAAATACAATTTAAGTGTTTTCGTTAAGTAATGATTAACAAATGATTTTGTACTCTGGTCAAACTTATTAAGCTAGGGTCACTTAGCTACAATTTAATTGTGAAAATGGGAAGGAAACAATGAAATTAAAATCACTTACTATTGCTATAGCACTAGCTGCAACTAGCGCTTCAAGTTTTGCAGCCGAAAAAGAAGGCTTCTTTATCGGTGCATTTGGCGACTATTACGACGCATCATGGGAAAATATCCGTGGTACTAATGGCATGAATGTTGATGATTCAACAGGTTGGGGTGCTGAGTTAGGTTACCGTTTCAACGATTACTGGAGCGCACGTTTAGAATACGCTGATATGGATTTTGATATTTCGAGTTCAGATCCAGCTATGACTGCAACCAGCATGGACGGAGACCGTTTAGGTATTGATGGTCTTTACCATATTAATGGCGGTCCTTTTTATGGTCTTTTTGGTCTTAAACAATTAGATGTTTCTGAAAATCTTACATTCGCTAATGTAGGTGCTGGTTACCAGCATTATTTCACAGACAACTTCGCGTTTAACGCTGAAGCAGCTTTATACCAAGGTCTTGATCGTGGTTACACCGATGTTGCTGGTAAATTAGGTCTTAGCTACATTTTTGGTAAGCAAGGTTCATCAGCACCGGTTGAAGCGGCGCCAACAGCAGCAGTAGTACCTGTTGCAGTAGCTCCGACTGATAGCGATAATGACAACATCCCTGATGCTGACGATCAATGTGCTAACACACCTATGACTGATGCTGTAGATGGTACTGGCTGTACATTATACGAAGATCGTGAAGTAACTAAGAGCTTACTAATTACTTTCCCTAACAATACTTCAAAAGTATCTGAAAAATATTTAGATGATATTGATAAAGCAGTTGCTTTCTTAAATGAGCACCCAGGTACTGAAGTACTTCTTGAAGGTCATACTTCATCTGTAGGTAAAGCTGATTACAATAAATGGTTATCGAAAAAGCGTGCTGACGCTGTTGCAGCTCGTTTAATCGAAGACGGTATTGATAAAGAGCGCATCATCACTGTTGGTTTAGGTGAAGAGCGTCTTAAAAATGAAGCTAACACGGCTTCAGCTCATGCTGAAAACCGTCGTGTTGAAGCACATGTAACTGTTATTGAACGTGTAAAAGTAAAGCGTTAATATACAGTAAAATGTTAAAACCCAGCATATGCTGGGTTTTTTTATGCCTGAAAAGAATAAAGTTCATACACATTGATTTTATGTAGCTTACTGCTATTTATAGTTATTATAATAGTTTCAAAAGAGCTGCAATAAAATACCTACGCCAGCAAAATATCAAGAGTATGTAGATAAAATCAATGCGACAGCGGCAGATACGTATCGATATTTAAAATTCCATCGCATGCCAACATATACACTCAAAAGGCCGATAGTATCATTATTCAACAAGCCGCCTAGTTTCTTTTTAGCATCAAATTATTGCAAAAACCCGCTTTATGTGGGGTTTATTAAGTTTTCATTCATTTTCGCTTGACGATGACTTCTGATCGTCTAAACTCTTTCACATATAAAATTAATATATGTTATTTTTTGTTACCATGGAAGGTGCGGTGAGCATCTCACTCTTTCCTATTAAGGTGACTTTATAGCAGTGAGAAGGCGTCATAATGAAACTACCTTTACTAACAGCAGTCCTATTTAGTGCATCAGTGTATGCAACCCCTAACCCCTCATTCAGTGAAATCCGAATTGGTTTCGAAAGTGTTGGCTATAGTGAAACCTTAGGGGATGTTGCTGGTTTTGGTCAGCTAAGTCAGTCTATTGATGTAACTAATACAACTATTCGTCAGATTTCTTATAGTGGCCTAAATGACGACTGGGGTTATTATATTGACTCAGCTAGTACTTTTATCCCTGAAATTGAAACTGAGACTTGGAGCATGGAGGAGTTTGGCGCTGTACAAGAAAATGCGTTTAAAATTCGTTCGACCGAAGTCGGTGCAAAAGCTGCGTATAATTTCAGTCAAGCAGTTCAGTTTACCGCCGGTGTTAGATTCTTTACTTCAAGTTTCACTCGTTCAAACTTTTCTTTTGTGCAGCCGGGCGCAGATGCATTTGACCAAGCATTAATTGCAATCTCCGATGATCCTGACAACCCTGCTCGTTATACATTACCTGGCATGGATGGTGGGCATACTGGTGAACAGCAAAACTATACCTCAAATTTAAGCCCTGTTATTTCAGTCTCAGAAGATCAAATGGGCATATTGCTAAGTTTAGGTGCTCGCTATGATAGCCGATTACAAGATAGCTTCAACAAATATAGTTGGTACATTGAAGGAGAAGTAAGCTCGCCGATGTATTCGCAAATCCAGAATACTCAGTTTGAAACTACGACACTGACTGATAGTTTTAACGGTTGGGGGGTATTTGCAAGAGCGGGTATGCGCTACCAGGTGCTTCAGCATGTTGCAGTTGTTGCGGGTATAGACGCAAATTATAAAACTAGAGATGTGGTAACTGAAAATTTAGAAAATGGACAGCGCTTGAGAGTACCTGAAGTTGAGTACACTAACATCGCTTATACACTTGGTATGCAATGGAGCTACTAATGAAAAAAATATTGCTAGCAACAATTATAGCAAGTGTGAGTTTAACGGGCTGTAAAACCATTGAATCAGTACAAAAAGATTTAGGTAGTATTACCTCAGGGCTTACTGGTGATGAAGCAACACCAGAGCAAGTACAGTTAGCTTATGAGAAGGCTGAACAAGCTTTTCAAGAAGCTCTTACAGCATATAATTTAATAGATTCGGAAGCGCTCGCTGACTTCGACACAGAAAAAGTATATGAGGCTAAAGATGTATGGCAAGTGCTTGAAAGTGAATTTGCTGAATTAAGACTATCGCCAGGTCACGCCCTTGATAGTGCGTCATTGTTTTCATCAGATACAGTAGCAGATGAAATTATGGAACAAAGTCAGCAAGTTATTATCTTGGTTGAAGGGGCTACAGTTTCAAAAGAGCGCATTACAGCAGTGCTTAAGCCTGTTAGAGAAGAGTTTGCTGTATTGACTCAAATTGACGCAAAGATTCATTTTGAAAAACGTTATTCTACATTGGATGAGCAACACCAAGAACTAAAACAGTTACTTATAGATGGTAAAGAAGCACAAGTAGAGCAGTATGTACCTCAGCTTTTAGATCAGCTAACAGCATTAGAAAAAGATGCCGTAGTGCAGTTTTATTTCTCTGAGCATATTCACAAAATTTATAAATTAGCTAATTCAGATAAAGCTAGCGTCTTTCCTGCTGTTTACCGTGATGTAAAAATACATTTAGAACAAGGACAAGTTTATGCACAGCAAAATTACCGTGAATACGATGGTATAAAGCTAAAAGCCGATCTTGTCGCGCACCAGATTGCTCGTATTAATAGTTTGTATAGTGAGTATACAAACTTAAAAACAGCGTTAGATGATAAAGAAATTGAGAATGAGCTGCTTAAATTTGAAAACGAATTAGCTGAACTTACAGAGAAAGTAGGATTAGGAGATTTAAGAAATTTAACGTTTTCAGAACAATTGAACAAGGTCAAAGAAAAGTTGTAACAATGAAATACATACAGAACTTTATCCATTTAAGAGGGGAATAGAATGGATTTTTGCAACAGCAAACTACGCATTGCTTTATTTACGAGTGCACTACTTTTAACTGGCTGTGGAGGCGGTGGTGATGACAGTGGTGGGACAACACCAGTCGATCCAACAAATCAAAGTCCAACTATTAGTTTAGTCGCTCCCACTGAAGCGATAGAGCAAGAAGCATTTACACTCACAGCTAATGCAACTGATAACGATGGTAGCATTGCATCTTATAGCTGGAGTCATGATGCTGGAATCGAGTTGACAAGTGATAGCCTGTCAGCGGCCAATGCGACATTTACTTCCCCTGATATAACAGAAGATATAACAGTTAACTTTACTGTTACAGTAACCGATGACAAAGGTGCTACGGCTTCAAAAACACAAGAAATAGTTATTAAGCGCAAAGTGTCGAATGTCACTATTACAGGCCTGGTTACCGATGAACCTATTGCCAATGCAATGCTTGAAATTGTTGTTGGTGATGAGTCTTTTCCTACTCAAGCGGATGCAAATGGACGTTACAATGTATTGCTAGATATAGATGAATCATCAAGCAAAAAGTTGGTAAGAGTTAAGGCCAAAGGTTTAGATGCTTCAAATCCTGGTGTTGAATTTGTTTCTCAATTAAGCTCGGTTGAAAAGCTTTTAGCGCAAGCTGGTGAAGATAATACGCTTGATAGCACGGATAACTTTGGCGTAAACATTACTAATGTTACTACGGCTGAATATGCATTGTTAACTCGTGGCGGTGTTGAACCAAGTAATGAAGAAGAGCTTGATGCTGCACTGCTGAACGTTGATGCCGATGAAAAAATTCAATTAGCGACATTGATCAAAATTGTTGTAGATAACCCAGATTACCAATTACCTGAAGGTGTTAACAGTACTCTAGAGTTGGTTACAGATGAAGCTGTTGCACAAAAATTTGAAGATGAAGTCAATGAAAAAGACCCTGAAATCATCGAAAAAACCAAAGAAGAAATCAAGCAAGATGATGACTTAGTAACAGGTTCTAAAACCTCACTAGTGGGTGATTACATTATTAATTCTCCTCGCTATCACAACAGCCGTGCTTATCATTTGCTATTAAATGAAGATAACAGCGGTACTTTTAATTCGATTACACAAAGTGAATTAACTTGGGAAAGTGTAGATGGTGTTATTAAGTTAAGTTTCGTAGACCCTGTAGTAAATAGTGAATACACAAATACTGAGGAAAATACGAGTAATACCATTTTACTCAATACCTTGAGTTTTGAAGTTCTAGCTGAAAATGATGTATTTAGAACCCTTGATATTACAGAGACTACATCACGTAAAACAGTTAACACTGTAACAGGTGAAGAAACACTGACGCCAGAAGAGCCTTACATTTATACGTCAAACTTAATTAATAAGGCAAAAACACTAGCACTGGCTGAGGGTGATTTAATCGGAACTTGGGCTTTAGATACCGTGAATTCAGGCTTTCATGCAGACGACGCTGAAACTATTATTTTTAATAGCGATGGGACTGGTGAAGTAGTCACTGATAATAATGAACCGTTTACTTGGTCACTATCAGGCACTAAGTTGTCAGTTACGTATGACAATGATGGGGAAGTTGGGGTCACTGACTTTTGGTTTACTAAAGCACTAAAAGGGGGCTATCAATTAGTCACTCTAGATGCAAACTCAGATGAAGCAGCTAACACTACGGCAGGCCTATTAATTAAAAAAGAGCCAGTCTCATTAACAAATGAAGACTTAGTTGGTCGTTGGCATGGCTATATTGGTACATCACAGTCATTTGACATGAATGTCCATGCAGATGGCACTGTTATGATTGGACTTGGGTATACCCGATACCAAGGTGAGATTAGTGACGATGAATTCACTCGAAATCTATATGTTTATAATGATAATGCAGTTACTAGCTGTGCTGGTCTTGATGATAGCTGCTACTTATATCAGCAAATGAGTCATGAGTTCTTAAATGTAAAAGATGACCATTACTATGTTTTAAGAACATTCAAGGAGTTTGATTTAGAAGGCAAGGCTACATCGAGCAATGCAGGTATTTTAGTGTATAAATATAGTAAAAGTCTTGTCTATACTGAATTTACAGAAGAGTTGCTGAATCAAAGAACTGAGTTATATAGAGAGAATGGCGGAACTGACTTCTTGTACCCTATGGGTGAAGGATACACTTTAGACCTAAATGGAGAGAGATTTACAGGCTTAACTTTTTCCGATGGAGTCTTGAGCTATGAAGTTGACGGCATCACTTGGTATGTTGAACTTGTTTCAGCTGATGAGAATGAGATTGTTATTTGTCACTACCAACAAGGAAGTGAATGTAATGAAGCATCTCAAATAACTTATTTACCTAAACGTCCTAAAGTAACGCTTACTACCAACTCAAGCGGCAACGGTGAGCTCTCACCTAACTCTCAAAATTCATTTTGGTATCAAAATGTTGGTTTTGAAATAACCCCAGCAGACGGTTATGTATTAGATACCATCGAAGGCTGTGAAGGTTATATTGAAGGAAATCATTATATCGCGTTTGCTAGCAATGTAGATTGTGAAATTACTGCGAACTTTAAAGAGCAACAAGAAACAGTAGGAACCTTTATACTTAGTAACCAAGATTTTTATTATGCAAGTGCTTATACAGTAGAGTTACTTGAAGATAATACAGGCTCTTTAACTTACAACGGTAAAGTTGATATAACGTGGAGTCAAAGTGCTGAGGGGGTTATAGAGATTACTCCTTTAAGTGATTTTGTTTTACAAGAATACGAAAGCTACTCTAATAGCACAGGAATGAATGTTGTGACTAAGGATATTGCAACAAAACTGACTGTAACTCCACTCCCTGAGAAAGGCAGTAATTGGTTTGAATTAGAGCGAGACATTGAGCAATTCCAAGATGATGTGCTTGTTGACGAATACACAAGTTCATATGAAGTGAACAAAACAGCGCTAGACCAGCGTTTATCTATTATAGCTGATGACATCGTTGGTGAGTGGTCTGTTGACCTGGTAGGTGAAGATACCGTTTATAAAGTAACTTTTAGTGACGACGGTACTGGTGTATCCCACAATATCAGCGATTTATCTGATGAGAGCTTTACTTGGCAAGTTAGTGATAACACTATGGTGCTTAACTTCCCTGAGGATGGCGGAACAGAGTCACTTTATATCACTAAAGATCTAAACGTCGGTTATCAGGTGGTTACTCAAGGTATATTTGATGGTGAGCATTATACTGACTCGGGCATCATGGTACGCCGTAACGAGCAAGCTATTACGGCAGATAATTTTGTTGGTCGCCACCAATTTAGAGATGGTCATGGCATTGATACTCATTGGTCAGAAATGCAAGTTTACGATGACGGAGAAATTTTCTTTACCTTTAGTACAAGCGCTTACCAAAGAGGGTTTGAAGATGGTCATTTAAAGCGTGATCTATATACCGAGTATGTTGATGGTCGTTCACAAAGAGTTGATTGGTGTGATGTCACTTTAGATAGCTGCACTCTAGAGGGAGAATTTATCTATACCTTAGTTGCTGTTGATGGTCAGCGTTATTTTATAGAGCGCACCTTAAGCGATGGTTCCTTTAATGAAGGCACTACAGCACACCTATATATCCATGATTACAGCCCTTCAACAGAGGTCGATCAATTTTATGAGTATGATTTAGATTATATTGGCCTTTATCAAAATGATAGCAATGGCATTGCCCGCTGGTTTGTTACTTATGGTGATTACGATGAAGCCCAAGATAAACAATATTATACTTTCCAACTTGATGATGCTGAGCCTGTTAATGTTGAGCTAGTTGACGGTAAGTTAGAGTTAATACTTGAAGGTCAAGATACTGTTATTGAATTAATCGATAACGATCGCCGTAATGTTACTTTCTGTAAGTATCAAAAAGGTAATAGCTGTTTAGAAGAGGATAGAGTCTACTTATCGTTTGATAAACCAAGTTTTACTGTAGATATAAATACAATAGGTAATGGTACTGTTAGTGAATCTAGCTTTACTTTGTCAGATGGTGAAAGCCGCGGAATAAATTTATACCCAGATACGGGTTATGAGGTGGATTCAATAGAGGGTTGTGAAGGGACTTGGCACTCAGCTAATTACTATGAAGTTGGCCCAATCACTGAGTCGTGTGAGATTAACGTAGAGTTTGTTGAGGCAATACCGCTTGCAGAGAAAGCGGGGATTACAGATCCAGTGCTTGCAGAGTGCGTTAATAACTCAGGTTATACACGATTAGAGCACATTAAGTCATTGGATTGTGCATGGACTGTTAATGGTGAAATAACGTCTTTAGTCGGGTTGGACGCTTTTCCTAATTTAGAGGAGTTTAGAGTCAGTGAGTTGAATTTAGGTGGTGGTGATATTGATATGTCTCAGTATCCCGCTCTTAAAGTTATTGGCATTCACAACTCAGACGTTACATCACTTTTAGTCGATGACCCTAGTGTAATTACTGAGCTTTATTTAACCTCAAACCAACTTATAAATATAGATTTATCTGAATATACGAATTTGATGCGCTTAGATTTATCTCATAACGTTTTAACAAATATTGAATTAAGCCAAAATATTGAGCTAGTTCATTTATACTTGAGCGCGAATCAACTGACAGAGGTTGATACAAGTAATAATCCTAAACTACAATTTTTAAGCATCGATTCTAATGCGTTAACTACGGTTAATTTACAGGAAAACATTAACCTTCAGGAGTTAAGATTATCTTATAATCCAATTACGACTATAGACCTTTCTTCAGTGACAGAGCTATTAAATCTGGAGTTGTTTGCTGTTCCGTTAGAAAGCTTGGATTTATCTGTCAATACAAAGCTAACAAGGTTAATGGTCAGTAGTGATAATGAGAGCTTAACGTTACTTGATGTTGGCCACTTGGTAGATTTAGTTCATTTAGAGTTGACTCAAATGAGACGAGTTCAGGAGATAAACCTGTCAAACTTAGCCAAGCTAGAGCAACTACATTTAGGTGGAATGGGGGGGCTGTCTTCTTTAGATTTGAGCAACCTTCCAGCGTTAACTCATTTAGATATCAGCTTTACTGGGATACAAAACTTAGACTTTACACAATTAATAAATTTAAACTCAATTAATTTAGATGGTGTTCAGGCTGAAGAGCTTGTTGACTTTTCTGAACTTTATAGAGTATCTGAATTAACGTTCTCTGAGCAACTGAATGATGTCGATTTTAGTGCTTATACAAATTTAACATCTTTGACGTTTCGTAATTCGAATTTAACTAATTTGGACTCAATCCCTTATCCAGAGAAACTAGTCTATTTAGATCTACAGAATAATCCTGAATTAATATCCGTTAATTTCAGCCTAATGACAGGGTTGCAGAGCTTAAGCCTTAGACAGATTCCAGTTGAAGTTTTAGATTTTTCTAATAGTCCAAGCCTTCAATATGTCTATGCCGTTAATAATTCAATCAATAGAGTGGTAGGGCTTGATTCTGAGACTAATAAGCAGGGAAGTTATACATTTTTAACTAACCCGCTTTCGCCAGAGACAATTACCTACTTTGAGAGCTTACGTGACAATCAAAACTATAATATCGACTTTGATGTTGTTTATAGAGTTCGGTTTTACAGAACCGGTTTGGGCTCACTTCCTGATAGTACTTTATACTTAGGTGTCGGCGAGACACAAGGATTTGGTTTTGTTCCACGATCAACTACTGAGATAGGCGATGTAACTGCTAGTTGTGAAATTAGATTTATAAGTGATAGCGAGCTTCGAGGTAAGAACTATGAAGTAGGCCCGCTCACGAATGATTGCGAGGTTGATGTTGAGTATATCGAAGTAACACCCTAGTTTAGTTAATACCTTTATAGACTATTAAACGACCACGCCATGTGGTCGTTTTAATTTTTAAATTAAAAATTCAATAAAACACGATTTTAGATCTTAATTTTATACATTTACTTGCCTTTAACTAAATAAAGACGCAAAAATTCCTCTCTACTTGCATTAAAATCCCTTTCAATATTTATGAGTTAGTCTCTTATTTTTTAGGTGATATTTTATGACAGCATTAAACAACCAGAACCTATTGCAACTTCGGTTTGTAAACCAAGCTCATATCGAGGCGGTAAAGCCATCATTTGCTAATCTTCCGGCTAATCCGTACGCCGATGGTGCTTTTCGTAAACGCCGCTATTCAGTGATCAAAGCACAAGGTGACGAACTAAAACTACAAGCCACTAAAGCCTTTGTACAAGATGATTCAATTAATACCTTTCAAGGGAATGTTGAACGCACGTATGAGAACTTAGAGTCAAGCTTACTGCAAAGTGAAGGCATGAAAAGTATCGTTAATGAATTTCGTGCGATTACAGGTATTAGTGAAGAGCGTGATATTGAGATTCATCAATTTAGAATGCTTGCTATCGAAAGTGATACGCCACCAGCACCTGAGGGCATTCATCAAGATGGTTTTGATCACGTGTGTATTTGCGGTGTATCTCACGAAAATCTAGAAGGTGGTGAGCTTTTAGTATATGAAAACAAACAAGCTGAGCCATGTTTTAGAATGGAAATTAAAGACGGTATGTTTGCACTTATTAATGACCGTGAAGTTTGGCACAATGCCACACCAATGAATAAAATTGATGCAAGTAAAGACGGTTACCTAGACTGCTTTGTATTGACGGCTTAAGGAATTACAATGAATTTAACTAAACTTCGTCGTCAATTTCCGGCATTAATGCAACAAGTGGCGGGTAAGTCACCAATATTTTTAGATGGCCCGGGTGGCTCGCAAGTACCTCAAACAGTGCTTAGTGCGATGTCAGCCTATTTAGGTTATTACAACTCCAACTTGGGTGGAGCGTTTTTCTCAAGCGATAAAACAGTTGAGCTAATGGCAAATGCACGCCAAGCGGCAGCTGATTTACTCAATGCCCCGTCGCGCGATCAAATTGTATTTGGCGCGAATATGACCAGCTTAACGTTTAGTTTTAGCCGAGCCATTTCTCGTGATTGGCAAGCGGGTGATGAGATCATTGTGACTAATGCAGATCACTTCTCAAACGTTTCGTCTTGGCAGCAAGCCGCAGAAGATAAAGGCGTTAAAGTCAATGCTGCGCTTATCAACGAGGCTGATTGCAGTTTAGATTTAGCACATCTTGCTAGCTTACTAAATAGCAATACTAAGCTTGTTGCAGTGACTTATGCGTCAAACACCACAGGGTCTATTAACGATATTCAACGTATTGTGGCGATGGCTCATGAAGTGGGTGCTCTCGTTTATGTTGATGCTGTACATTATGCGCCTCATGAATTGGTTGACGTGCAAGCGCTAGATTGTGATTTTTTAGCCTGCTCTGCTTATAAGTTTTTTGGCCCGCATCTAGGCATGGTTTATGGTAAGCGTGAGCATCTTGAAGGATTTACGCCTTACAAAGTTGAGCCAGCCAAAGATGTGATCCCAGGACGTTGGGAAACGGGTACGCAAAGTTTTGAGGCATTAGCAGGGCTTATTGCTGCTGTGGATTATATCGCAGATATTAGTGAGCTTGATGGCAGCTATTCACGCCGTGATAAATTAGCTTCGGCTTTTGCTAAAACGAAACAGCATGAAATGGCGTTGAGTGAGCACTTCCTTACGCGTTTGGTTAATTATCCTAAAATCAAGCTATTTGGTATTGATGATTTAGAGCGTTTATCAGAGCGTACACCTACCTTCGCACTGACATTTGAAGGGCTTGAACCGCGCCAGGTCTCTGCGTTTTTAGGTAAACAGCATATCTGTGTTTGGGATGGTAACTTTTACGCACAAGGTTTATGCAAGCAATTGGGTGTATTGAATACTGGCGGCGTTGTACGTATTGGTTGTATGCACTATAACACTACCGAAGAGCTTGATAAGTTATTTGATTTGTTTGATGAACTGGTTTGAAGCTGCCAGTTTTGTGTTTAATGTAAATACTTGACAGTGGTCAGCAGTTAATCAATTTTTTTGACCGCTGACCGCTGACCGCTGACCGCTGACCGCTGACCGCTGACCGCTGACCGCTGACCGCTGACCGCTGACCGCTGACCGCTGACCGCTGACCGCTGACCGCTGACCGCTGACCGCTGACCGCT
>NZ_JASDCD010000022.1:0-63615 GCF_030408095.1 Pseudoalteromonas sp. APC 3893 | reverse complement strand
AGCCCCCTTTGGTCCGTAGACATCATGCGGTATTAGCAGTCGTTTCCAACTGTTGTCCCCCACCTAAAGGCATGTTCCCAAGCATTACTCACCCGTCCGCCGCTCGTCAGCAAAGTAGCAAGCTACTCTCTGTTACCGCTCGACTTGCATGTGTTAGGCCTGCCGCCAGCGTTCAATCTGAGCCATGATCAAACTCTTCAATTAAAAGTTTTATGTTCCGAAGAACAGCTCAATGAATTCTGAATTTATTTAATATCTTTCGATATTGAATTGACTGTGCTGAATAATTACTAAAAGTAACTATTCTGTTGGTCACTCAGTTTCAATTGAGACTCTAAATTTGTTTGCCTCGTTACTTGCTCAATAAAGAACGAAGTAGTTTGGCTGTTAGAACTCAATCTGTACGAGTGCCCACACAGATGATTGCTTTATATTTTTAAAGAACGACGTTCTGGCTCAAGACTGAAGAACGTTGCGATTAAAGCGCTTTGCTTTATCTCGCTAGGGCTGCGCATGTTACGCTTTCCTATTTTTTTGTCAACACTTAATTTTAAACTTTTTAAAAATCTAAACTCAAGTTTTACTCGACTTACTAAGTGACTTGCTTGCCTCGCTAAGCGTTGCCTGCTCTGCCGTCTCAGTGGGGTCGCATTATAGGGAGAACAGATTTTTACGCAAGCGTTTTTATTCATAAATGTGCATTTAATTTTTCTACCCGTGATACCCAAAAGAAACTGACAACTTACTAACAAAACCCTGTGGATAACCCGCATTTTTTCATCTCTACACTAAACTATCAGTTCAGCTTATGGTAACTTGCCCGCTGTTTTACAAACTCGTTCATTAGGCATATAACATGATAGATATAATAAATAGTATAAGTGGACTATTATGGGGTCATATTCTCGTCTACTTATTAATAGCAGCTGGACTGTTCTTTACCATTAAACTTAAGTTCATTCAATTTGTGCAATTCCCTCACATGATTAAGGTCATGTTTAATTCTCGCCAATGTGATAAAAATGGCATTTCATCATTTCAAGCCTTTTGTACTTCTCTAGCAGCGCGGGTAGGTACTGGTAATATGGCGGGTGTTGCTGTAGCACTTTATTTAGGTGGTGCAGGTGCTATTTTTTGGATGTGGCTGATTGCATTAATAGGTATGGCTACCAGTTTTGCTGAAAGTACCTTAGCACAAGCGTATAAAACACGGGATGAACATGGTAACTTTCGTGGTGGCCCTGCTTATTATATGCAGTATGGTTTAGGTAAACGCTGGATGGGGGTGATATTCTCTCTGTGTCTAATTCTAGCCTTCGGTTTAGTGTTTAATGCTGTGCAATCAAATTCTATCGCCGCTGCATTTGAAGTGGCCTTTGATATACCTAACTACGTGGTTGGTTTAGTACTGGTACTCGGCTCTGGCATTATCATATTCGGTGGCCTTAAGACTATTTCACGTTTTGCTGAAATGGTAGTGCCGTTTATGGCCTTAGCTTACCTACTTGTTGCACTGTATGTGTGTGCAATGAATGCATCAGAATTACCAACCGTATTTATGCGTATTATTAATAGCGCATTTGGAATCGAGCAAGCTGGTGCAGGTGCGATTGGCTACGGTGTTATGCAAGCGATGATTCAAGGGATCAAACGCGGCCTATTTTCAAATGAAGCAGGCATGGGTAGTGCCGCAAACGCTGCTGCTACTGCAACACCTAATCCACCACACCCAGCATCACAAGGTTATGTACAAATGCTGGGAGTCTTTATTGATACGGTAGTGATCTGTAGTGCAACTGCTGCGTTGATATTACTTTCAGACCAGCTTGTCGCTGACTCAGGTGTTACAGGTATTGCTTTAACGCAAGCAGCACTTGAAGAACACGTTGGAAGTTGGGGGGCAGTCTTTGTTGCCATTGCTATACTGTTTTTTGCATTTACTTCTATTGTTGCTAACTATTCATATGCAGAAACTAATTTGCTCTTTCTAGAGCACAACCATGAACATGGTATGCTTATCTTCCGCATAATTGTACTTGCTATGGTGATGTTTGGCTCTGTAAGTGAACTAGGTCTAATTTGGACTTTAGCTGATATTTCCATGGGCTTGATGGCAATAGTAAACGTGATTGCCCTGTTTATGTTATCAGGTGTCGTATTTTGGCTTTCGAATGATTACAGCGCACAACGTAAAGCTGGAAAAATTCCGAGTTTCGATCCAACCCAGAACAAACAACTTGATCAAAGCATACCAAAAGGTATTTGGCATAAAGACTAATAGCTTTAGGTGTTAACTAAGGGAGCCTCAGTGCTCCCTTTTTGGTGTCTTGGTTTCATTTAATTTTTGTTTTCTACGATCAGCATAAAAATCCCCATTGCCTTATCTACTTGCTGTGAGTCAAATTTAGCTTCTAGCTCTTTGTTTAGCTGCTGTTGTAATTGTTGTTTAAGAGCTAACTTCTGTGCCGTTGACATCAGTTCTGAAGAGCGAGTTTGATACTCTTGTATTGCTGTCATCACCTTTTGGAATGCCCGTTTATCAATATTAGCAATAGAGGGTGATGACAGCTTTTCTGTGCCTGATGCAATTTTATCTTGAGGATGGTCGACCATTTGGCTTGCTTGGGCTACTAATCTACTTTGATGACTAATTTTAAGAACATCGCTTAACAGTAGATAAAACAATTGCCCCTGGTATGAAAAACAATGAAAACCCTAAACAGACATCAAATACAAATCCTACCCATAGTTGGTTAAGACCCAGCTTAAAGTTATCCATACAAAAACACTCTTAAACGTGCTGATAGCATAGATGTATAGTATTAAGATTAAAATAGGAATTAATTGGTAAGATATATTTCAGAAGAGTTTATTCTAATTAAAGAGATAAATTGGTGCCCGAGGCCGGACTTGAACCGGCACGACTTGTTAGTCGAGGGATTTTAAATCCCTTGTGTCTACCAATTCCACCACTCGGGCATCGAGTTTGCTATTTAAAGCATGTGGAGTAATTAAATGGAGGCGGAACCCGGAGTCGAACCGAGGTGGACGGATTTGCAATCCGCTGCATGGCCACTCTGCCATTCCGCCTTAACGCTTCCAAATAATTTGGAGCGGCACACGAGGCTCGAACTCGTGACCTCGACCTTGGCAAGGTCGCGCTCTACCAACTGAGCTAGTGCCGCATTAAACTTTGTCAGTAATTTGTACATTGCTGCGCGACCATGTCGCGGCAAAACGTTCTGGCAACTGAGCTAGTGCCGCATAAAACTTTTCAGTAATATAAATATTTTTATCTAACTTTTAATTATCTTGGTAGAATAATTAAAAGTGGTGCCCGAGGCCGGACTTGAACCGGCACGACTTGTTAGTCGAGGGATTTTAAATCCCTTGTGTCTACCAATTCCACCACTCGGGCATCGAGTTTGCTATTTAAAGCAAGTGGATAAAACTAATATGGAGCGGCACACGAGGCTCGAACTCGTGACCTCGACCTTGGCAAGGTCGCGCTCTACCAACTGAGCTAGTGCCGCATCATATTAATTCTAATTTTTACATAAACTAATTTATGTAACATTGTTTTTATAAATTACACTTGGCGATGTAATTCAACCACAAAGTGGTGCCCGAGGCCGGACTTGAACCGGCACGACTTGTTAGTCGAGGGATTTTAAATCCCTTGTGTCTACCAATTCCACCACTCGGGCATCGAGTTTGCTATTTAAAGCATGTGGAGTGTTGAATGGAGGCGGAACCCGGAGTCGAACCGAGGTGGACGGATTTGCAATCCGCTGCATGGCCACTCTGCCATTCCGCCCCAATACCGGGGTTAGCCTTTAAGATAAATTGGAGCGGCACACGAGGCTCGAACTCGTGACCTCGACCTTGGCAAGGTCGCGCTCTACCAACTGAGCTAGTGCCGCTTTCTTTATCTAAGGGGCTATGCCCTCTCAACACGGACGCATTCTACAGAGATTATTAAACGCGTCAATACAAAAAATGCTAGTTTTGAACTGTTTGATTATTTTTTATCTAAAACGGTGCGTTATTAGACGTTTACAATCAATTTTTAGTCAATTCACTCCATGCAGCTACTAAATATTGCAGCATTGAACTCAATGTTAAGAAGGTTGCAATGTACAATAAGCCATAGCTTAAGTACATCATCCATGTATCGTACTGCCAGATCAGACCTATTATAGCTAACATTTGTGCAGCTGTTTTGATCTTGCCCATATTAGATACGGCAACATTGCCTCTTTTTCCCTGCTCAGCCATCCATTCGCGTAAAGCCGATATAACTATCTCGCGACTGATAATAATTAGCGCTGGAATAGTCATATACATAGACTGATAATAACTCGATAGTGCAACGAGTGCAGCGCACACCATTACTTTATCAGCTACAGGATCTAAAAATGCACCAAAGGGAGTTGATTGCTCAAGCTTACGTGCTAAGTAGCCATCAAGAATATCGGTTATTGATGCAAGCCAAAAAATAAATGCGGCAGCAAAAAAGGCCCATGAATAAGGTAAATAAAATATCACCAAAAAAATGGGGATAAGAAAAAGTCTAAAGGTTGTGAGTGTGTTTGGAATATTCCACATAACTACTTGGAGATGTCTTTTTTTCTATATTCGCACGAAGGGCTAGCCCTTGTCATGCAAATGATTAAATATCTTCTCAGCCATGTCAGGGCTGATCCCAGGAACTTGCTTTAATTGGTCTATATTAGCAGTTTTTACACCCTGCATGCCCCCTAAAAATTTTAATAACGTTTGGCGTCGTACAGATCCCACACCACTTATCTCTTCTAGCAAGGATTGAGTGCGTTGTTTTTGACGTTTATTTCGGTGCCCTGCAATTGCAAAACGGTGTGATTCATCACGGATATGCTGAATTAAGTGTAACGCCGGTGCATCAGAATCCATAGGAATCGTTTTACGACCACCGTCAATTAATAATGTTTCTAAGCCTGGTTTACGGCTCGTACCTTTAGCAACACCAACTAACAGCGGCATTTTAACATGTGGCCAAGTTTCAAAATATTGCTCAGCTCGTGAAAGCTGCCCTTTACCACCATCTATAAAGATAACATCGGGAATTTTATCTTCATCAACAAGCTTGTTGTAACGCTTATTTAAAGCAAACTCCATCGCGGCATAGTCATCGCCTCCTGTGATACCTGTAACATTAAAGCGACGATACTCTTTGTTATTTGGCCCTTGGGAGTCAAATACAACACAACTCGCTACTGTGTTCTCACCCATAGTATGGCTGATATCAAAACATTCCATTCGATTAATATCATCTAGCCCTAAGGTTGCTTTAAGCTGCGCATAACGTTTATTGATTGAGTCGATGGTACTTTGTTTAACGGTTATACTATTTAATGCATTTTTATTCGCAAGTTGTAAGTACTGGCCACGCTCACCCCGGGTAACCGTTTTTAAGTTAACTTTTCGCTCACTTATTTGGCTCAATGCTTCACTCAGTACAGGAGCTTCTTCAAGCCCGAAAGGCAAAATAACTTCTTTTGCAATTCGACCCGTTGCCCCTGGAGCTAAATAATACTGCCCTAAAAATGAGGTTAAAATTTCTTCTTGTGATGAATCTTTAGGTACCTTAGGAAAATACGTTTTACTGCCCAGTACTTTGTGGTCGCGGATCATTAATAAGTGAATACCATTCAGTCCATTCAAATGAGCAAATCCTACCACGTCCATCTCAGCGTAATTACCTGAGATTGATTGCTGTTCTTGCATCTTACGCAATAACATAATTTGGTCACGTATCTTCGCAGCAAGCTCAAAGTGTAAAGCTTTACTGGCAGCTTCCATTTTACTAATAAGATCCGCGATAACTTCGTGAGACTTACCCGTTAAAAATTTACGAACATAATCGACTTGTTCAGTATATTCTTCATCACTTACTTTATTAACGCATGGCGCTGAACAACGCTTTAATTGATATTGTAAGCACGGACGGCTACGTGCACGGTAGTAAGCATCTTCACATTGACGAACAGGAAAAATCTTTTGCATTAAGCGCAAGCTTTCTGACACTGCACCTGCACTAGGAAAAGGGCCAAAGTATTCACCTTTTACCTTTCGGCTACCACGGTGAAACGCAAGTCGGGGATGCTTATGAGACGTTAATAAAATATAGGGATAAGATTTATCATCGCGCAGTAATATATTGTAGCGCGGTTGATATTTTTTTATTAAGTTGTTTTCAAGTAATAACGCTTCGGTTTCAGTATTCGTCAAGGTAATGTCGATACCACAAATATTACTAACTAATACACGTGTTTTACTGTCTGTTACATTACTACGAAAATAGCTACTAACACGCTTTTTAAGGTTTTTAGCCTTACCAACGTAGATAACCTTCTCTTCACTATCAAGCATCCTGTATACACCAGGTTCACTTGATAATGTTTTTAGAAAGTGGGCATGATCAAATTCGGCCATAAAACAGATTTAGTGCGAACTGTCTATGTCGATCATTTTATGGCGAATAGCCAAGTGTGTGAGCTCAACATCACCGCTTACATTAAGCTTTTCAAACATTCTATAGCGATAACTATTCACTGTTTTAGAACTTAAATTAAGGCGCTCAGCAATATCCTGCACTTTTTCACCTTTGGTGATCATTAACATGATTTGTAGTTCACGCTCAGATAAACTTTGGAATGGGTTTTCGTCAGTGCGCCCTGTAACTTGCGCCAACGCAATTTGTTGCGCTATTTCAGGAGCAATATAACGCTGGCCTGCATTTACGGCACGAATGGCATTTACCATTTCATCAGAGCCAGCCCCTTTAGTCAGGTAACCATGTGCACCAATTTGCATTACTTTACTTGGGAATGGATCTTCGCAATGTACCGTTAGCACAATAATTTTAACATCAGGGCAATAGCGGCAAATTTTCTTCGTCGCCTCTAGACCACCAATACCTGGCATGTTCATGTCCATTAAAACAATATCAGGTGAATGCTGGCGGCAAAATTGCACGGCCTCTTCACCTGTTTTTGCTTCACCAACCACTTTGAATCCACGAATATCATCTAATATACGTCTGATCCCTGTGCGTACAAGCTCATGGTCATCAACTAAAAGTACATTAATCAATGGAACACCCTCATATAACCTAACAGCATGTCATAACGACAATTTAATGCGTCACATTAACACATAAAAGATGAAACGATAACTGTATTATCGTTTCACAATACGAATTTAAGATGACGCTTTTTCACTAAAACGGTCAACCCACAAAGCAATTACACCATCACCGGTTACATTACAGGCAGTGCCAAAACTATCTTGTGCTAAGTAAAGTGCAATCATCAGCGCAACAGCACCTTCATTAAAACCAAGCATACTCGTTAATAAACCCAGCGCTGACATTACCGCGCCACCTGGTGCACCAGGCGCTGCAATCATCACGACACCTAACATCATAATAAATGGCAACATACCAAATAAAGACGGCACATCCATACTAGGTGATAAAAACATCACCGCCATCGCACACGTTACAATCGTGATGGTTGAACCCGATAGATGAATGGTGGCGCACAGTGGAACTGTAAAGTTAGCAACATCGTCTTTTACATCATTTGCTTTACTTGCACGCAATGATACAGGAATGGTCGCTGCACTAGACATAGTACCTAGCGCTGTAAAATAAGCAGGAAGCATATTTTTGATTAATTCAACAGGGTTTCTTTTTAATAAAATACCACTACCAATATAAAGAATGCTTAACCACAGCCAATGCATGACTAGCGCTGCAACAAGTACCACACCAAAAGTTTGTAATGTGTCTACAACAGTACCTGCCACTGTCATTTCTGCGAATACACCGGCAATATAAAATGGCAACGCCGGGATGATTACTTTTGCTAGTAAACCATCAATAACATCACGCCCCTGATCAGACACCTTTTTGAGCGTTTCTAGTTCAAGTTGGCTCATACCAATACCAAAAACAAACGCTGTCGCAAGGGCCGTCATTACACCCATTAGAGGAGGGATTTCTAAATCAATAAAACTGGCGACTTCTGTTGCAACTTCAGCTTCAAAACTCAGGCCACCATCAAACAGAGGTATAATAGCACTGACAACTAATACAGCTAACGTGCCCGCTATGACTGTCGAGCCATAAGCAAATCCAACCGTTTTGCCAAGTAAATGCCCTGATCCTTTTGGCAACCCAGCAATACCAGAGGCGATGAAGAATAGAATAATTAATGGGATAGTAAATGAAATCAATTGTCCTATGATTTCTTTAACAGTATAAAGAAGCTCAACACCTGTTAGCGGAACATATAAACCCACTAAAATACCGCCGAGTATACCAGCTATTAATTTTATTATTAACGTCATTATAGTCACTTCATAAATTCTAATATTGAAGTTTTAACATGTTTTTAAATACATGTGTCATAAAACAGCTTAAAAACTGTTTGTTTGCACAAAATATCTTCAGTCCACAACTTCAGTAGGTAAAAGTTACCTAAAATAATCATAAATAAATCTATGTACCTAATAATGGCAGGTGCTTTATTTTTTTGTAACGTAAGGCCAGAGACAAACAATGCGCAAGCTCTTTATTTGGCAATGTTTGGCTGATTTCAAATACCAACGCACGGTTGCCTTGATAGACAAAGGTATCACCATACAACTCTTTAAATGTGTCGATCAGTTTGGTTTTACAGTTAAAGTAAATACAAAATTGCTGCGGTGATTTTTCCTTATAATCAAATCGAATTGCTGAACCACTTTTAGAGATATAACTCGGCTCACCCCATTTGAGTGTTTCTTCAAGCTCACTGCTCCCTTCTTCAGTTGCAACCTTGAGGATTAAGCTCCTCACCTCATTTAATACAACAGCAACGTTTGCTGGGTAAGTGGCGAACTTTTTTCTTACCTGTTCATTCATATAGCATTCCTAAACTATAATAGATTTTTTCTTCAGCTCAAGTATGAGTCCTTTTTCGAGATTATTGCTTTGCTTGTGCTTGAGTAATTTAGCGTTAGTTAAAATAGTTCAACATCTATGTAATAACACTCAGTCCCACAGCAGAATTAAGAATAGCTCACTCTAAATTCTGACCTACTTAAAGCTTAGCAATATATAATCATGGATGCTTATTCTCATCCAGTATCTTTATTAAACGTCTTAACTCTCGTAGCACCAGCATAGGCTCATCATTTTGAATAAAGTGACCGCTTTTTTCGGTTAATACACTGTGCCCTTGAGGGAACTCAGCTGCCCAGCTCTGCCACATCTCCCCCCACATAATTCGGCCCTTGTCTGTATAAAATAAATTACTCGGTTCAGCCACTTTACGCACTGACGCAATAACTGTGACTGGTATATCTTTAATCTGTGGATAGTCTGGTAAAGGCCGTTTACTCCAAAAATCTAAATATTGATTCGACATCCCATTAGCCATATCAGTTAGTTTTATTTGCGCGATTTCTTTATTCCCTTGCTCTAAGTTTATGGCTCGCAGTATATCTATATCGTGTTCAGAAGAGGGGTCTAGCATGAGTAAAGCATTCAGCTGCTGTGGGTATTTTGCGGCAAAATCTCGCGCAATACTGCCGCCATAAGAATGTGCAACAAGTATCACTGGTTTTGAAATCTCCAGCGCCAACAAAAATTCACTAAGATGATCAGCATATTCCATTGACGTAAAATGTCGTTTAATTGCGGTTGAATTACCATTACCAACACGCGAGTATCGAATAACCTTAGTTTGCTCAGCTATGGAACTAAAAACCGAGTTCCAATCATCCAGACCAGCACTACCGCCCGCCTCTAGAACCACAATTTGTTTACCGGCACCTGCAATTTCATATTCCAAGTCAAAGCCATCTGCCTTTACAAATGCGGCTTTAACATTTGCAGCAAACAATAAAGAGAGAGCGAGTAACAAGAAGCTATTAGTATTAACGCCTAGAGATCTTAACTGCATTGTATTTTCCTTTTACATTTACATCTACATTTTAATTTAAGTTTGACTGTTGGAGCTTAAATGCTCACTGAGCATTAGCCTGATTTCAAGCTCGCTTCGCTTGATTTCTTTAGTTATCGATTGTCGGTTCATTTCCATAAACAGCCACAACTTTATTGCAATTTGCATCATTAAACTACTCACAAAACACACTGCCCAAAACAATTGCTGCTCGGAATTAAAAAATTGATACGCTGATAGTATAAAAATAGCTGTAAGTATAAAAGCGAAAAACGTACCTAAAATAGTCCAAATTCGCATTTTTCCCTTATATAAACCAGTTAGCTGTTTAAATAAACTAGGATCACTCTCTAAAAGAGACTCTAAATTGTGTTGCTCTGCTTGCAAACTCTGTTTAATTTTTTCATCAAAACTCATCATCATTCTCTCCAATTACTCATTTAACCCTATTGCCAGTTGCGCTCTTGCTCGGTGTAAGCGTGACTTTACCGTTCCAACCGCTACACCTGTTATTAAAGCAATGTCGCTAATTGACATTTGCTCAAGATAAAACAAATAAACACTGTGTCGTTCACTATCTGGTAGGTTATTTATTAGTTTCAGTAAATCAATCGATTGCTCATTACTGCTCGTCATATCTGTTGCTTGTTCATGCTTATCTGACTGAAAGCTTTCCATGATTTTACTTTTACGCGCTGCATCAATAAATTTGTGATACACCACTCTAAATAACCACGCTTTGAATACGCTTGGCTCTTTTAGTTTACGAATATCTTTTGCCACAACAGTCCACGCTTCTTGCGTAATATCCTTTGCTAAGTCCGTCTGCTTGCACAACTTCATCGCGAAGAGAAAACTGGGTCTATATAAAAAGTTGCATAACAAATTAAATGCAGACTCATCCCCTTGCTGTGCATTAATTACAGTCAGTGTCATTTGCGTCGAGTTCATGCATTTCCCTAATTTCTTTTCTACAAGACGGTTAAGCTAAACAAAAGGTTCGCAATATTTTTATATTTTACAAAAAAGCCCAAGCAGTTGCTTGGGCTCATTGTGAAATTTTCACTTAAAAAAATTAATTACTTTTGCAACTTAATACCATCAAAGTGCATTTGTAAGTCTGTGATTTTTATTTGCTTCGGTAAATCTGCAAATGGCTTATCGGCAAATTTACTGCCCCGTAACTGCACATTTAGGCGTGCTGCTTGTGGGTTTAGCATGGTTTGTTTGTAGTAGTCTTTAATATCCGCAAGGGTTACTTTTTCGACTTCTGCGATTAACTTTTCTTTTGAGTCAAAATCAAAGTTCTCGCGGTACCAATCACCAATTAATGGGCCCATTTCATCACTTAAGTTTTTAGGTTGCTCCTTAAGTGAAACAAGTGTAGCGTTTTTAAGTTGAGCAAATGTTTCTTCACTCATGTTATCAAGCTCTACTGCGTATTGCTTTTTAAACTCATCAAAACGTGCTTGCATATCTTTCGGCCCTTTCACAGGCGTTTGAATAAACAGGCCTATGGCTGAATAGTCTTCAATTGGGCGGGCCAGTGCACCTACCGCATAAGCAAGCTGCTCTTCTGTTCGCATTTTATCAAACGCGATAGTTCTAAAGTGATCTTGCAGTACTTGAGCTTGTGCTTTTTGTTTATAACCAGCCACAGGGTGCACGGTCATATCGATAATCGCCACATCTGCCACATCAATGTCTTTTTGCAAGACAATAGTTTCACCATCTTGTGGTAACCAAGCCTTACTACGCGCAAAGTCAGTAGATTGATGGTTTTGCGGTAATACATCTGTTAGCTCTTTCGCAATAGCTTCAACGTCTTGTTGATTGTAATTACCAAAGGTAAATACACGAAGCTCATTATTGCTAAAAGTGTGTTGCTTTAGTTGCTCAAACTCAGCAAGCGTAATTGATTGGGCGGTTTTAATTAATTCGTCCGTATCAAAGCTACCCGTTCTGATCAGCTTTGAATATTCGTCAAACGCTTGATAGAAAGGAAATTGCTTTTGTTTATTGAGTAAGCCACGTTGGAAGCGGTCTAGCGCTTGCGCTAAACCTTGCTCTGTTGTTTGTACATTAATTGACTCAAGTGCTTGCGCAAGTAATTCGTCTTGTTTATCTGTAAAACCACTTAATGACAAAGTTAAACCATTACTCGCTTCTAAGCCAACACTCATGCCCGCTACAGCGGCTTCAGTACTCAGTTTACTTTGCTGTAAGTTGTATAAATCAGCCCATACTGAATAAAGCACTTTTGCTTTGATGTCGGTTAATGCATCAGGCGTATTTAAATAAACCTCAACTAAGCCTTTTGGTTGCTCTGCAAAATTTTGACTTGCTTGACGCCATACTTTTACGCCATTTTTATCATAAACAAGTTGAGGGTGTTTTTGCTGAGCAAACTCAGTAGTTTTAATAGCAAAGCTTTCTGGTAACAAACGGTTTACCGTAGGAAGTGCAAGCTCAAACTCACTTGGCTTACTCCAGCTTGCAACTTCGGTTTCACTAATATCTTCAATACGGTATTTACCGTCATAAAAATGCAGTTGTGAATCTGTTTCTTCTTGTTTAGAGGTATACCAAATGCGCAATGTGTCAGCATTTAGTTGCTCAAGCACTCGGTTAATTGCATCGGCGTCAAATTTTGCATAATGATACGGTGCATTAATAGCATGATTTACTGGGTATTCTTGCATGCTGCCAGCAAGGTTACTGACATAGCCAAACTCATCACCTTTCTCTAAGAATTGGAATTGATTATTTAACGATGTACGAATTTCATTAAAGTACTTACTATCAACCCCTTCTTTTTTAATAAGATCAATATACTGCATTATTGTTGCAACTATTGTCTCGCGATTCTTCATGCCTTCGTCAGTTAGCTGAATATCAACCGTTAAAGCGCCATAATTACCGTAGTGAGTAGGAGAGCTACTTGCTGAAAGTTGAGAAACCCAGCCCTTATCACGTAGTATTTGTGCTGGGCTGCCCTGCATTTCATTGCTTAATAAGTAAGCCACAAAACGGTTAGGTTTAACAGCAAACTCATCGCTGTTATCGGTGATCGTGAAATCAAGTTGAAGCTGCTTTACATCTTCGTTTGGTGAGTAATGGACACGTTTACCACCAATGTTTTCAAAGTCTAACTTTTTAGTGACCGTTGGTTTTTCGATTTTTTTATCTTCAATATCTGCAAAATACTTCTGTGCTTTTGCTTGCATTTCACTTAATGGCAAGTTCGAAATCATCGCCACTTTCATAATATTAGATGAATAGTATTTATTATAAAAATCAACTGTTTCTTTATGTAATGAACTGCCTTCTTTATCACCTAACGTTTCAAGGTTACCTATTAAAAAGCGATTTGCGGGGTGATCGCCCATCATTTTACGGGCAAGTTTAAATTGACCAAAAAAGTCCATTTCACGGCGCATTGACCACTCAGCATTCACCGCGTTCTTTTCTTTATCCGTGTATTCAGGGTAAAGTTTGGGTGATTTGAAAAAATCAGCAAAGCGGTCAAGTGCTTCATCGTAGGCGTCATTATTCACTTTAAACATATAATTGGTGATATCTAACCATGTATATGCGTTATGTGCGCCGCCATTTTTGGTCATAAAATCAGAGTAGCCCTTTGTATCAGGGTAGCGTTCTGTACCTAAAAACAACATATGCTCTAAATAATGCGCCATCCCCTGTTGACTCATTGGATCATGTAACAAGCCTACGCCTACGCTCAGCGCCGCGGCAGATTTTTCAGCACTCGGGTCTGAGACTAAGATAACTTCAATTTCGTTTGCTAATTTTAACGTTTTATATTCGCGGTTATCATTTGGACTTATTACTAAAGTATCTGATAATAATGAGGTTTGCTGTTGAATTGGTGTAGTGGTTGTGCCACAACCCGTTAATACGGCAAGTGCAATTGCACTTAGGGTTATAATTTTTTTCATGCTCAAGGTTAATCCATCACTTTATGTTATGGTTGAATCATCGGTAAATATCAAAATGCTTGCAATGATTTTCCTATATACTTTGTAACACATTGTAAATTACAAAAACAAACCGATAGTTTATACGCATCTTAGAGACAACCCCTTACAAACCAATAAAGGATACTAAAATGGAAAAATATTTACTGTTAGCTATGTTTGTTCAAGTCTTACTTACTTTTACCGTCATGGTTATAATGGGCCGTCGTCGCTTTGCCGCTGCAAAAAATAAAGCAATAACTATGGGTGACTTTGCAACGATGAAATTAGATAACGCGGGCGATACCGTGCGCGTAGCAGATAGAAATTTTGTTAATCAATTTGAAATTCCAGTGTTATTTTTTGTTGTCAGCCTTGTTGCGATACAAATTAATACTGTAGGTTACTTATTTACTTTAATTGCGTGGGGTTTTGTCGCTTCGCGCATTATTCATACTGTTATCCACATTGGTGCTAATAGTTTAAAACCTCGCTATTACTGCTTTTTAGTCGGCTGTTTATTGGTTTTAGCCATGTGGGTATTAGTTATACTTCGCGTATTTGGGGTTTAAAAACGAATTAGGATCGCTAGTCAGCGTGATAGCGATCCTAAATACTTTATAATTTACCGCGGCGCTTCAGACCTAGTAATATTAAAGGTAACGCAAACCAGCCCACACTACCACTTGAATCAATATCAATAGGTTCTGATGTAGTATCTTCATCAATAAGCGTATTTTCGGTTGGTGATAAATTCACTGACGAATTAGGGTCATCATCTACCACAACCGCACTATTAATAGGGACTAAGTTAGCAACAGTAATCACTGTTTCTGCATCGGCACATTGTTCTGTGGTAATGTTAACAACAGGTGTAGTGCCAAACTTAGTCTCACAATGAACTAGCCCAGCAATCGCATTTAATACCTCATAACTATCTTCTGTTATTTGTCCAAATACAGTAAAGCCCCCATTTTGAACGTCCAAGTTGGCGCTATTGTCTTTTAAGTTAAAAAACCATTGGCTAGTTGCACTGTTTTCATTACTGCCTAGCTTAGCCATCGCAATCGTGCCTTTTACATTAGATAACACGGGCTCATTGGTTACAGCGGACTGTGTCTCTATGGCTTCAAAATCATCGGTGAAAGTAAAGCCACCCCCTTGGATAACAAAATCATCCACGGAGCGATGAATAACGGTCTCATTATATGCATCGTTCACGACGTAGCTTAAAAAGTTCTCAACTGTTTTAGGTGTGTGTTGGTCAAATAAATTGATGGTAATTGTGCCCTGCGAAGTATGCATTTCTACAACGCTAGCATGAGTAGAAAAAGATAGGGCAGCGAGCACACTGCTCAATAATAGTTTTTTCATTAACTTTCTTTCCACGGTTATGTTGTTGTTATGTGAATTTAATGAAAAGAATAAATGACTTGGTTGATAATTACGATAGCTGCAACGTGCTTTACACAAAACATACCGCAATGATTACAATTTGGTTACAACCACTTACATTTAGCGCTTATTCGCTGACGTTATAGAAGTACATTATTTAAAACTAAACGATCTCAATTAGGGATTTGTATTTTGTTACCATGACCACGACAATAAAAACACACAATAGGATTAACCGTCATGGCACATAGCAATGAACATATTTGCGACTTTGGCTTACATCAAGGCCAATCTTATACCCAACTTTCAGCGAGCTTTTTAAATTGGATGGTGGGCAGCAATCATGAAAAATCGGCATTGGCAGAACAAGAATTACAACGCAGACAACTTGCTGCAACGGGTCAATTACCTCAGCAAAATGACATAAAAATAGAATAATTACGTTATTTTGCAATGAAACTAGTTTAAACTATGCGCTTAATAAATAGCACAGTACTGACAACACGGGTCACATTATGCGCATACTATTTTTAATTTTTATTTTACTAAGCATCAGTGCATGTAGTAATAACCAACCTCCTGCTGATACCCTTTCTAACAATCGGGTTCAGTATCTAACCGTTTTACACACCAATGATAATCATGGTCGCTTTTGGCATAATGAAAAAGGCGAGTACGGTATGGCCGCCCGTAAAACCTTAATAGATCAATTTCGCACTGAGGCGACTGAGCAGGGTCATGCGGTACTACTGCTTTCTGGTGGCGATATTAACACAGGGATCCCAGAGTCCGACTTACAATTTGCTGAACCTGATTTCAAAGGGATGTCGTTAATTGGCTATGATGCAATGGCATTAGGTAACCATGAATTCGATAATCCATTAACAGTATTAAGTAAGCAGCAACAATGGGCTAATTTCCCGCTTTTATCCGCTAATATTTTTGATAAAAAAACCGGAAAGAATGCGTTTCAAGAATATAAGATTTTTAACAAACAAGGCCTTAAAATAGCCGTTATCGGTTTAACAACCACAGATACAGCGAAGATTGGTAACCCCCAGTATATTGGTGGTTTAGAGTTTAAAGAGCCCATTGCAGTCACCAATGCATTAGTTACAAAAATAAAAAAACAATACCAACCAGATATTGTCATTGCAGTAACCCACATGGGTCACTATGTTGATGCATCATACGGTATTAATGCCCCAGGCGATGTTACACTTGCTCGCTCACTACCTAAAAATACCTTGGATATGATCATTGGTGGTCATTCTCAAGAGCCAATCTGTATGGCTGGCAACAATAAAAATGATGATGACTTCAAGCCGGGTAAAGCATGTAAACCTGACCAACAAAATGGTACTTGGATCATGCAGGCCCATGAATGGGGAAAATACGTAGGTAAGGCAGAGTTTAAACTCGAAAACGGCGAACTAACTTTACTTAACTACACATTGCTACCTGTCAATCTATACATTGACGCACAGCAAGCTGACGGTACACTCAAGCCCGTCTTAGCAAATGAATATATTAAACCAAACCCTGAACTAAAAGCCTTTTTATCTGAGTATCAAGCAAAAGGAGCTAAACAAATTGAGGGTAAAATCGGGTTTGTGGATGCCAAGCTCGAAGGTGACCGTAATAAAGTTCGCTATCAACAAACAAACTTAGCTCGTGTGATTATTCAGGCGCAGATGGACAGCGTAGGGGCTGATTTTGGCATTATCAGTGGCGGCGGAGTACGTGATAGCATCGCTGCAGGCGAAGTTAGCTACAAAGATATTTTAAAAGTACACCCTTTTAAGAACCGTATTACGTATATGGATTGGCAAGGACAAGAGCTTTGGGATTACCTAGAGGTTGTAACAAGTTTTCCGCCTGATGCAGGAGCCTATTTACAATACCATAAACTGAGCTTTGAACGTGACGATAATAAGCTGATCAGTGTATCAATTAACAATGAGCCATTTGATATAAACCGTACCTACCGAATGAGTATTAATAGTTATAATGCGTCTGGTGGTGATGGCTACCCAGCCCTGATTAATCGTCAAGGCTATGTCAGTACTGAGGATACGGATGCACAAGCGCTTAAGCGATTCTTTGAAGCAAACAGCCCTGTAAAAGCCGTTGAATTTTCACCCAAATAGGTTACACATGTATTGAGGTGATAAATCACCTCAATACTCAACTTTATTTACCAACCACCTCAATATCATCGCTACTTATTTGGCTTAAGCCATAACTATGTAAACGAGACCGAGACCCCTCACCATGTGCTTTTGGTGGGTAGTACACGCCTTTTGATTCAGGGTGCTCTATCAAGACTTCGTCAAGTGCTGCTCTGATCTCACTCAGCGTTTTCTCAAGGCTGTTAGTAAAATTAGGCCGCTTGCGTATAGTGTGCCCGAGCTCTGTAAGTCGGTAGAAATATTTATTCGCTATCTCTAATAGTTCTTCTGGTACGTCTTTATTCTGGTTCAAAAGCACATCAGGGTTATCGATACAAAAATCTATTAAAGCTAAGTAAAAGCAAAGTGGTTTATTAGCTAATACAACACTTTCTCCCGGATTTCTGCTATTAACAACCGTTTTTGTATTTAGATCTATTATTAGTTTTAATGGATCAGGGTCTTTTAATATGGCAGCATCTTTACGCTTTGAATTTTCACCAGATTTCGAGTTGTTTATTTGTTTAGCCCAACATCCAAACCCAATAGCTACCCCTGCTAAAATTATTAGTATAAACACATCATTGCGCTGCCAAAAACGTTGTTCTAGGTGGAATTTTACAACAATATTTTCGTCGCTGGTGAGCAAGTACCTTTCTATATGCTCATACTGAGCCACATCGTCATGTAAAAAAAACACATCACCAATTGCTACAAGCCGCATATTACTTCTAGGTGCGATCGCGTTATTTATACTTTCGATATAATCTTTTACTGCCTCATCATTACCTGAATGCTTTAAAAAAGTATTAGATAAATCAAGCCTTGGTAGATCCAAAGCTATTCGGGTTTTGATTTGTGAAACTAAATGGTTACTTACGTTTTTTTGCTTTACATAAGTAGCAGTTTTAAAAATAACTAAGGAAGCTATAAAGATCAATAAAACAGTTACCTGTATCATTCGCTTACTCATCTTCAGCTCCTAAAAATACAATTTTAGAGTCACTGCACCGCCAATAAGCTTGAACATCATTAAAGTAAATTGATGTTTGCGATTTTGATAAATCGAGTAAACGCGTTTGAATTGCACAGAGTAAATCAGTATTGTCATGATCCATTTTTAAATACCAACGTGTTCCAACAATGTTATTACTAATTGGCGTTATATAGTTTTTCGAGAAGTGATGTTGATCATCGTTTTTCCAGAACGATGCAATAATATCAACCTGCCCATTAGCGAGTAACTCTCTTAATTCGCTATGGGAGCTTGCATATGTGATCTTCAAATTTGCTAAGTTTATATCTAAGTCTTTAAATTTTTGTTTAGGTAATATATGCCCTGACCGGCTCGTAGGATAATCTAACAAGCCAATTCTTTTATCTAAAAAGTATTCTTTAGTTATTTTTGGCTTCTCTTTAGCTGATATAAAAAATGCGGTGTAGCTGGGAAACCCAACAATGGGTTGGTAATTATAAGTTGATTCAGCTTTAAAAGCCGACATGATGTTATCTTTTGCTAAGATCAGATCAGCAATACCTTTTCCAATAAACTCTATGCTATCAGCGGTTCTGTATCCCCAAAACCCCACGACTTCGCCATACTGCTTTGCTACCACAATATCTTTACATAGGCTGTCTATTAAAGCATTTGCAACCTTCTTAGAGCTAGCATAAATAATCAACTGCTCGGCATTTTTATTCGCATTGGTGCTACATCGACTCGATGTGTCAATTATAGGCTTCAGTTCAACCAACTCTTCAGTAAAATGAGCTCTACTCAATGACCACAACAACACAAAAAACAGTAGTAAAACTGTAACAAATGTTGATTCTGATAAGGCTAGCTGTTTAATTTTCAAATCTTCAACAATTAAAAATAGAACACACCTCTATTTGAACAAGATTAATTACTTATTACAATAGGTAATTTTACCTGACAAAATTAAGCATTTGATATTTATGTATTTTAAACAAGTAAACATGAATATTATTGAGTCCTTTCTATTTCTTTACAAAATCAGCACAATTAGCAGCTAAGAATATTGCGCTAAGCAGTGAATTTATTTTTAGGAAAATATTAATGTTCAGTAAACTAATTATCGGACTAAGTTATCTCTTTGCCATTTCCACTCTTTTTACAGCACAAAGTGCTCTAGCTTGGGGCCAAAATGGCCATAGAATCGTAGGTCAAATTGCCGATAATCATATAACTATGCAAACCAGAGAATCACTTGCTGAGCTCCTAGAAGATGAAAGCCTTGCGCAAATATCTACATGGGCTGATGAAATGCGCTCAAATCCAGAACCTTTTTGGCAAAAAAAATCTTCACGCTGGCATTATATTAATGCACCTACCGGTTCTTCATCTTTTACTCATGATCATTCCCACAAGTTAAATAAAGATAATGTTAAAAATATTTTAGATGGTATGTACTTCGCTATAGAAACTTTAAAAGATGAAAAAAGTTCGCTTGATGCTAAACGTTTTAGTCTACGTTTTTTGGTACACCTAGTAGGAGACAGCCATCAACCTTTTCATGCTGGTCGTGCAGCTGACAGAGGTGGAAACCGAATTAAAGTAACTTTCTTTGGTGATGAAACTAATTTGCACTCTTTATGGGATACAAAATTAGTCGAAAATGAAAATTTGTCATTTACAGAATTTGCTCAGTTTATTGATACAAACAATGCAGAAATAATTGCAGATTACCTTGCCAGCAACCCAGAACAATGGCTAACAGAGTCCCATAATTTAGCGACTAAATTATACAACATGGATTCTGATGAAATCAGCTATAGCTATATTTATAACAACACACCAATAATAAAAACTCGCTTACAGCAAGCAGGTATAAGACTCGCAGGATTATTGAATAGTTTATTTGATAATTCAGCAAAACCGTTAGAAAAGGCACTTAAGATGCCAACTAACATTAAGTAACGATAATCCTTAAATAACCTATACACGGGAATCAACAAAATGAACAAGCTTCGTCTTTCGAAATTAACTGGAGCAGTAATATTAGCTTTAGGTGTTTCAACGAGTGCTATGGCAGCAGATACTTCATCAGCAATGCGTGGTAAAATTACCACTCCTTCTGGTAGTGCTGCAGCCAACGTTAAAATTAAAGTTATCCACCAACCTACAGGTACTGTAAGCGAGTTAACAACTAATGAAAGTGGTACTTTCATTGCCAACGGTCTTCGTGTAGGTGGTCCTTACACTGTAGTAGTTGACTCTGAAACTTACAACGATACAACTTTGGATAACATTTATCTTGAGCTAGGCGACACTTACCGCTTATCTTCTCAGCTTGCACCTTTGAACATGGAAAAGATCGAAGTATCTGGCTTTAAAATAGTACAACAGTCAGGTGGCTCAAGTAGTGTTTTTGGTGAAGACACCATTAGCAATATGCCAAGTTTTAACCGCGATATTAAGGATATTGCACGTTTAAACCCATTAGCGAGCATTAATGGTAGCGGCGAATTAACATTTGCTGGTAGCAACCCGCGTTCGAACAGTTTAACGGTTGATGGCATTGGTCAAAATGATGATTTTGGTCTTAACTATGGTGGCTACCCTACAGCCCAACCACCTGTAGCTCTTGACGCGATTGAGCAAATTTCAGTTGATGTTTCACCGTTTTCAGCATCTAAAGGTAACTTTGGTGGTGGTACAATTAATGCCGTGACAAAGTCTGGTACTAATGAGTTTAAGTTCTCAGGCTTTTATGAAATTTCAACGCCCGATATCGCTGGTGACGTAGATAAAATCACAGAGATCTACGCTGATGGTCGTCCTGCTCTTGATGAAGATGGCCATAAAACTTACAGTGTATCGCAAGTTGAACCTATTCAATCTGAAGAACGTTTTGGCTTTAATGTTGGCGGCCCGTTAATTGAAGACAAACTTTTTTACTTTGTTAACTACAATAGCTGGAAGAGTGAACTTGATTTAGATTATGGCTTTCAAGGCTCAGGTGCTACTAACGAGTACAATGTTTCGCAAGAGCAATACAATGCCTTTTTAGCAACGCTAGACTCAGTTTATGGCATGCAAGACTCGCTTGGTGGTGACTCTGAAGACACCAATGAAACGTTACTTGTAAAGCTTAGCTGGAATATGAATGACGATCATCGTTTAGACTTCACTTACCAGTGGCAAGACGACCAAGATGAGCGTAACTTTGGTACTGGTGGCGATACAGTTTCAATGGCCTCGAACCGTTACACCTACGCAACTAAATTCAATAACTTTTCTACTAAGTTATATTCAGACTGGAATGAGAACTTTTCAAGTGAAATTGGTATTGCCTATAAAGACGTTACATCAAATAGCCTAACTAACTCTTCTATTGGTAGTGTAAAAGTTGAAGAATACTTCAAGGGTCCAGCTTATCAGTTTGGTACTGACCGATATCGCCATGCAAACAAATCATCAACTGAAAACTTAACATTGACCTTTGACGGTACTTACTTATTAGATGAGCACGAGCTTGAGTTTGGTGTTAAGTATGAGTCATTAAATCTCTATAACTTATTTGCAGCTAACTCACTCGGTTCATGGGAATTTGATAGCTTAGAAGGGTTTGCAAATCGTGAAGTGGGTAATTACGATGGTGACTACGACTTTACTTACAGTAATGCCTATACAAATAACTCTGCTGACACTGCATATGATGCAACACGTAGCCAGTTAGCAGTTTATATTGAAGATACTTTCTACATTGGTGATGATTTAGAAGTTAATGCAGGTCTTCGTTATGAGCGTTTAGCGTCTGATGACAAACCTACTTACAACGAAAATTTCTATAATACATATCGTTTCAGTAATCAAGAGAACTTAGATGGGTTAGATATAATCCTTCCACGTGTTGGCTTTAAGTACTACGCAACTGAAGCACTGACTATCAGTGGTGGTATTGGTCGCTTCCAAGGTGGCATTCCAAATGTTTGGTATAATAACTCATATCAAAATGACGGTATTACCTATGTTGCAGCGCCTGAAAGCACAATAAACAGCTATTATGCAAATAATCCAGCTGACATCACTCAAATCCCAAGCGAGATACAAAATTCACTAGTTCAAGGTGCCGGTAGCACAAACTACATCGACCCTAACTTTGAGTTACCATCAAGCATTCGTACTCAAGTTGGCTTTGAATATGATTTTGATTCAGAGCTATTAGGTAACGGTTTTAAATGGCAAGCTGAAATCGCTTACCATAAAAAAGAAAACGAGGCAGTCTGGCATAATACCGCTATTAAGCCGCTTGAAACAACTGCTGGCGGTGAGCGTGTGGTCAACCAATCGATATACTCGGGCGACCAAGCAAACAATTACGATATAATGATGACCAATTCATCAGAAGATGGACGCTCTGTTATCCTCTCAACCGCTCTTGCTAAAGAATGGGATAATGGTCTTTATGTTTCTGCAAGTTACGCGCACCAAGATGTTACCGAGGCCTCAACAGGTTCTTCGTCACAAGCTGTGAGTAACTATCGATATGGTGTTGTTCAAAATCGTAATGAAGACCTAGCACACCGTGGTGCATACGAGGTTGAACATAGCTTTAAAGTAAATGTAAGTTATCACACTGAGTTCTTCGCTGGTTATAATACTAAATTTAATGTTTATTTTGAGCGTCGCTCTGGTCGTCCATTTAGCTATACAATGGATATGTACAGAATGGATGATTTAGGTGATTCGAATATATTTTATAGCGACTCAGCTTATCTTCCTTACATTCCTACAGGTGCTGATGATGCCAATGTAAACTGGGAAGAGTCAGGTATGAGTTGGTCTGAACTTGAAACACTCCTTAACCGTGCAGGTATTTCTGAGCGTGGCACTATCTTAAACCGTAACACAGGCACACAACCTTGGGTTACAACAATGGATATAAGTGTTAAACAAGAAATTCCTGGATTTGCTAAAGGTCACAGCGGTGAGGTTTACTTCATGATCGACAACTTTGCTAATCTACTTAATAGTGATTGGGGTGTTGAGAAACGTTTGAGCTATTCAAACCAAGATATTTATGACCTTGGTGGCATTGATGACGATGGAAAATACATCATCAACAATATATATAACGGTGCTGATGTTCGTAACTACAGCCAAATCACAACATCTTCATCTGCTTGGCAAGCTAAAATTGGTATTAGCTATAAGTTCTAGAGTTAATATCATGCAATCTATACTAAAAACCCGTTTTTAAACGGGTTTTTTTATATCTAATTATCGTTGTTTTCATACGTTTGTCATAATTACTCATTAAATTAATACGTAGGATGAGAAGCTCTAGATAAAGCTGTTTTTTGTTCTAAACTATTTTTATTACAAATTTATGCTACATGTAACTTATTTGTAATAAAATAATGCTGTATAATAAAGTGGCCTAAAAATTGGGCTACTTACAACTTAAAAAATCAAAATATACATAATACCTTACACGGGAAATTAATAATGAAAATTCAATTACGCAAAACTGCACTTTCACTCGCTATTGCAGCATGTGTAGGCGCAAGTGGCGCTGCTTTTGCAAATGAAACTGCATCATCTGTAAAAGGTCAAATTACAGGCCCTAATGGTAATCCTGCCGCCGGCACTCAAATTACTATTATCCACGTTCCATCTGGTTCTACAAAAACCACAACAGTTAACGCACAAGGTAATTTCTCTTCAAAAGGCCTGCGCGTTGGCGGACCATACAAAATTATCGTTGACTCTGATACCTACGAAGATGCCCAATTAGACGATATATATCTAACACTAGGTCAATCTTATCCTGTAAGTGTTGCACTTCGTTCACAACAGATGGAACAAATTGTTGTTAGCGGCGCACCGATAAGCGCGCAATCAGGCAGCACAGGCCCAGCTTCTCATTTCACATTAGATGATTTAGAAAACAAACCTGCTATTAATCGTGACCTAAAAGATATTATCCGTGCCGACCCTCGTATTTATATCGATGAAACAAATGCCGGTGCAATTAACTGTGGTGGTGGTAACCCGCGCTTTAACAGCTTAACTGTTGATGGTATGCGTATGAACGATAACTTCGGTTTGAACTCAAGCGGTTACCCAACAGAGAGAATGCCATTCTCTTTTGATTCTATTGCGCAAGTAGCCGTTGAACTAGCGCCTTTTGACGTTCAATACGGTGGCTTTACATCGTGCAACATCAACGCTGTTACAAAGTCTGGAACTAACGAAATCACCGGTGGTTTTTTCTACGATTATACTAATGACTCAATGTCTGGTGATTCAATTGAAGGCGAAAAACAAGACTTAGGTGATTACTCTGAAAAACGTTATGGCTTTAACGTAGGGCTACCCCTTCTTGAAGACAAGCTATTTTTATTCACTTCATACGAAAAACTTGAAGGCGCACAAATTTTTAATTACACGCCTTTTGCAAATGGCCGTATTGACCAAGCAACTATTGATCAAGTAACACAAATTGCTATTGATAAGTACAACTATGATCCTGGTACTATGGTACCAAGCATGCCTGTAGAAGATGAAAAAATCTTAGTGAAATTAGATTGGAACATCAACGAAGATCACCGTGCAAGTTTTGTTTATAATTATAATGATGGCTTTAGTCTTGCTCAATCAGATGCCGATTCAAATGAAATTGCGCTATCAAATCACTTTTATGAGCGTGGTGCTGAACTACAATCTTATGTGGCATCAGTTTATTCAGATTGGACAGATGACTTTTCAACTGAAGTACGTGTCGGTTATTCAAAATTAGATAATCGTCAAAACTCACTTGATGCAGCCTCAGGTTTTGGTGAGTTTAGAGTAGACACGGGTGACATTGATATTTATATGGGCCCAGATGACTCTCGTCAAGCAAACGTTCTAAACTATGATAATTTATCGCTAAAACTCGCAGGTACTTATTACCTAGAAGATCACGAAATTTCATTTGGTTATGAGCGCGAAGAGCTTGATGTTTTTAATCTTTTCGTACAACACAACGAAGGTGAATACCGCTTTTTAGATACAAAAGTTATTATTGATGGAGTAGAAGAAACAGTTACTGGTCTGGAAAATTTTGAAAATGGTTTTGCTAAAGTATACTACGGCAATGCAGCAAGCCACAATCCAGATGACGCTGCTGGCGAGTTTTCTTATGCGTTAAATACATTATATGCTCAAGACAAATATGAGTTAATCGATTACGATATTACAATCACTGCGGGTCTTCGTTATGATTGGTACACAAGTAACGATAAGCCTACTCATAACCAAAACTTTGAAGATCGTTATGGTTATTCAAACAGCCAAAACCTTGATGGCGTAGACTTATTACAACCGCGTTTAGGTGTAAATTGGATTTACAACGATCAATTAGAATTACGCGGTGGTATCGGCTTATATTCAGGCGGTAACCCAAATGTATGGATCTCAAACAGCTACTCAAATGATGGTGTACGTAATATCCAAGAATCAGCTTCTATCCAGATTTTGGGTCCTGATGCAGTTGCATTTAACGGTACTGGACAACCCGGTTACGATATTCCACAAAGCTTATATGATGAAGTAGGCCAAGGCAGCGCTGATGCAAGCGTTAATGTTACAGATCCAAACTTTGAAATCCCTTCGGAGTGGAAGTTCTCTTTAGGTGCAACATACATCACTGAAAGTGATTACGTATTTAACGTTGATTATTTGTATACTGATAAACAAGATTCTGCAATTGTAAGCAATATAGCAAACGTGCAAACAGATACAGCGCCTGATGGACGCCCTGTTTATAATGATACACTACACCCTTACAAGTCTGACTTCTTGCTAACTAATGTCAAAGGTGATGACGCATACTCGCATGTTTTTTCACTTGCAATGAACAAGTCGTTTGATAATGGTATCGATTTAGCTCTTTCATATGCTTACACAGATTCAAACGATGTAAACCCAATGACTAGTTCAGTAGCCTTTTCTAACTATCATTATGTTGCCGTATCTGATTCTGAAGATCCTGGTGTTGCTACTTCAAATTATGAAATACCACACCGTTTCACTATGGCTTTAGCATATAGTCATGAAGTGTTTGATGGCTACGAAACTAAGTTCAATTTATTCGGCCAAGCACAACAAACAAATCCATACTCATATACTTTCGACAGAGGTTCAGATGGTTTAGGTTACAACGATGGCAGCCGTCAATTACTGTATGTACCAACATTAGACGACACACAAGTTATTTATGGCGATGACTTTGACCAAGCTGCATTTAATGAGTGGGTTGATAGCGAAGGCCTAACTCGCGGTGAAATTGTAGACCGTAACAGCATTGATGGTGATTGGTGGGTTACATTTGACTTTAAAGTTGAACAAGAGTTTATGGGCTTTGCCGATGGGCAAAAAGGTTCTGCTTACTTTGTTATTAAAAACATTGGTAACATGCTAAATGATGACTGGGGTGTTCTGAAAAGCGGTAGTGCATTACAAAGTGCCGTTACTACAGAAATCGTTAATGGCCAGTATGTTTATAACAGCTTTAATGACCCTGCAGGTGCAAGTGTTGACGTTAAACCATCACTATGGGAAATGCGTATTGGTGTTAAATACACATTCTAATCTCAGAAGTTTAATAACTTACTAAGTATAATTACAGCCCATCTCTTGATGGGCTTTTACGTTTTAACCTTTAATCACAAAGCTTCTGTGTTAATTTATCTAAGCACTTTAATAGTATTTGATATTCACTTTCATCTAATACAGCTAATAACTGTTGCTCCCATGCTAATGCATCTGGCGCTAGTTTTTGATACAACAGCGTCCCCTGCTCACTCAGTTGCAACAAACTTGCTCGTTTATCTTCGGGATTTACTAAACTCACCACATACTGCTTATCAATCAGTGCTTTAATTGCTCGTGACACTGTGGACTTATCCATCGCTGCTTGCTCGCACAGAGCTTTGGCGTTACTTTGGCCAAATTGGGCTAAATTAAATAAAATGCGCCACTGAGGAATAGTTAAATCACTTTGCTGTTGATACACAGGTGCAAACTCTTCACTCATTTTACTGGCTAAATTCGCTAATCGATAAGGTAAAAAAGTGTCTAGATCGAGTGCCATATAGTTGTTTACCTTCTTAGTTTACAACGTAACATTGCTTGTCCATAAATATGTACAGTGAGTAAAAATGGGATGTTTGAATTAACTCTCACTTGAGAGTATCTTACAGTAAAACATAATGGAGTCGAGTGATGACAAGCGAATTAAAATACATGACCGGGTTTGGCAATGAGTTTGAAACCGAAGCGTTACCCGGTGCCCTACCTATTGCTCAGTTTAGCCCACAAAAAGTAAAATACGATTTATACGCTGAGCAATTTAGTACCACCGCATTTACTGCCCCGCGTGCTGATAACCGTCGTACGTGGATGTATCGTATTCGCCCATCGGTGGTCCAAGGTGATTACAAAGCAATTGATAATGGTTTGATTCGTACAGCGCCCATCACTGAAGTCCCTACTCCACCGACCATGCTGCGCTGGAACCCAATTGATATTCCTTCTAAAGCAACTGATTTTATCGACGGCCTAGTAACCATGGCCGCTAATGGCAGCGCTAATGGCCAGACTGGTATTGGTATCCATGTGTATGTTGCGAACCAATCAATGACAACGCGGTATTTTTATAATGCCGATGGTGAAATGTTATTTGTGCCGCAACAAGGTGAGTTATTACTCAAAACAGAGTGTGGCCATTTAACTATTAAAGCTGGAGAAATTGCAGTCATTCCACGAGGGATTAAATTCCAAGTCGTGCTATTAACTGACACGGTACGTGGTTATATTTGTGAAAACTATGGTCATGCCTATATTTTACCTGAGCGTGGCCCTGTAGGTGCAAATGGCTATGCCAATGATCGTGACTTTCACTACCCAGTCGCCGCCTATGAAGATAAAGAAGGTGACTTTGAGCTAATCGCTAAATTTAACGGCAATATGTTCAGCTGTGATATTGGCCACTCACCGCTTGACGTTGTAGCATGGACAGGTAATAGTGCGCCTTATAAATATGACCTTGCACGCTTTAATGTAATGAATACGGTGAGCTTCGATCACCCTGATCCATCCATATTTACCGTACTTACTTCGCCATCAGCTACTGAGGGCGTTGCTAATATTGACTTTGCAATCTTCCCTCCGCGCTGGATGGTGGCCGAAAACACCTTCCGTCCACCTTACTACCACCGCAATATTATGAGTGAATTTATGGGCTTGATCGAAGGTGTTTACGATGCCAAAGAACATGGTTTTGTTCCCGGCGGTATGAGTTTACATAATTGTATGTCACCTCACGGCCCTGAAGCCGATGTATTTGAAAAAGCATCAAATGCAGAGCTTGAACCACAACGCTATGAGAACACCCTCGCGTTTATGTTTGAATCTCGCTATGTGATTTCTCCAACTAAATATGCCCTTGAAGGCAAAGAACGCCAACCAAACTACACTGATTGCTGGCGTACAATTAAAAAACACTTTAAAGCTTAAAGAGGCTATTTTATGAAACTGTATACTTATTTTCGTTCATCTGCTGCTTATCGTGTGCGTATTGCGCTTAATTTAAAAGAAATTGAGCATGAACTTGTTGCCGTTAATTTATTAAAGTCTGAGCAGCAAAGTGCAGAATATCTCGACAAAAACCCGCAAGGTTTATTACCAGCGCTTGAGACAAATCAAGGCGTCCTCGCACAATCAATGGCTATTTTAGAGTACTTAGAAGAAACCTACCCACAAACACCTTTACTGTTTGGTGATACATGGCAAAAAGCGCAAATTCGTAACTTGTGCTACGCCATTGCTTGCGATATTCACCCGGTGGATAATTTACGAGTGCTAAAGTATTTAAGTACTGAGTTGGGTATTGATGATGAAGCTAAAAATGCCTGGTATCGTTACTGGGTTGAGGTGGGCTTTGAAAAAATAGAGTTATTACTTGATGCAAAATATGAATACTGCGTCGGTGATAAACCGAGCCTGGCTGATGTGTGTTTAGTACCACAAGTGTTTAATGCTCTGCGGTTTAACGTTGATATGACTGCTTATCCTAAAATAGCAGCCATTTATGAGCGCTGTAATAAATTGGCTGCATTTAGTAATGCAGCCCCGCAAAACCAACCCGATGCTACTTAACAGCTCAATGCACTGTGTAGCACACTAATATGCTCAATTAAATCTAAGCCCAGATCAGTTAAATAACCGCCATCTGGGCTATCTATAATTCCTTTATCAAATAAGCGTTGCGCTGCATTGATCAAGTTTTCGTTCGCATCGCTATGTATTTTTATCCCTTGCATTTTACTACTGCGCGGAAACTTAGCGAGCAGTTCAAATTCATCAATCATTAATTGGTTAAATTGCATGTGTTCACCTTGCTTTAAGAAAATTATTATTTTGTTGCTTATTTACCCTAACACGCTTTAAGCTTAGTGTAGTTATTTTTTAATGCAAAGGCTGAGTATGCGATTTTTAAGTATTATAGGTATTTGTTTTCTCTCTCTAATTTACTCAGTAAATAGTTTTAGTAACACGCCAGAAGCGCGGGTATTGTTAACTCCTCAAGATGCATTATCACAACATGCTATTTGTTGGTATGAAGATAAACGTTATAGCGAAGGAGCTATCATTAACATGGCTAATGTTCGCTTAATTTGCACAGTGAAAAATCCAAACCATAATAACAGTCCGCTAAGCTGGTTAATGCTCAATGATAAAAATGAAGTTATTTACCCACCAAGAGCAAAAACTATTCGGGTCAACTAATTGGTATCAATACCTAGTTAGGCTACAATAGCGACGAGTTTTTTAACGTTACAGTGAATTATGAATCAACAAGCAAATAACCCATTACATGGTATTACTTTAGAACAAATTGTAGTCAAACTTGAGCAAACAATTGGCTGGAAAGCGATGGGGGAACAGGTTGATATTCGCTGTTTTAAATCAGATCCAAGTGTAAAATCAAGCCTAAAGTTTTTGCGAAAAACCCCCTGGGCAAGAGCAAAAGTTGAACAGCTCTATTTAGATAACTGCGTCGATACGAAACCGCAAACTAGCGGCTTTGTTTGGCCTAGTATTAAAAAGTAAGGTCATCGACCTTACTCTGTTTCAGCACAAATAACGCCAAGCGAGTTAGGCTCTATTTCAATGACTAACTCATCTGCGGTTTTAATTTCACCATCAAGTACGTACTTTATTTCATTCTCAGCGTTTATCACAACCCGTTTCGCGTTCGTGTGATGTGAATTAATAGCTAAGTGAGCTTGCGTCATACTGCTTACCATTAGCTCTGCAATACTAAATACATTCGTCGTGGCATCTTCATTAGGCGTTAGCCAATTAACATCTAACAAACCATCACTGTGATCAGGCTGCCCACCACCTTGTGCAAGTAGCGTTGTAAATGGTGCTGCATTGGCGACAATTAAACTGTTTGTATTGATAGTACGAGGTTCATTATCGTCTAACTGCACATTAAAATTTTGCGCCTTTTGTTGGCCTAAGGCTTGCCAGAATCCTTGCAAGTACGCTAATTGGCCAACCGCATTTTTACTTTCACGGTCTGCTTTTTCAATCATTTTTTGCTCAAAACCGATTCCAGCCAATAACAACATAAGCTCGCCATTACAGTATGCAGTATCCATCAATTGCGTTTGCCCATCTATAATCAAATCACACGCTGTTTCTACCGGAATTATTTTTGATTTAATGCCCATCAACACGTGTGCAAGCGCATTCGCAGTGCCAAGAGGAATAATCCCTAATTTGCAGTCTGAGTTAACTAATACACTGGCAACCTCAGCAACCGTACCGTCTCCACCACATGCGATTATCAAATTAGGGTTGTTCTGCATCGCTTGCTTAGCAAACACAATACCATTTTGTTCTTTTGAAGTGGTTAAAACGGTTAAATCATAATAAGCAGATAAACGTGCAACAATGAGGTGCTCTTTTTCTTGCCACAACTTAGTGCCAGAAACAGGGTTGGCAATTAAAACCGCTTTATTTTTTATCAGTAACTCGCCGTTACGATGGCGTTTAACCAAGTGACGCAACTGGTGCTTATTTAAATTAGCTGTTTCTCTGGTTTCTTTAATTTGTGCCAGCACTTTATGCACATCAGCTTCTTTATCTTGACTCAATAGATATGCCGCCATCACAAAGACCGAGCGGCCACGTCCTAACGCACAATGCACTACAACACGGCGGTCTTCTTTAACATGATGGTCAATCCAGTTAATTGCTTGATTAAGCTGAGAACGAGTAGGTACTCGATGATCAAGCACAGGAATATTTAAGTAATTAATGTTCTCTTGCGTAGATGACCATTCTAACCCGTCAAATTCGCAGGTAACATCTAAAATAGCGGTTATACCATGCTCTTTCATGGTATCGATATCAGAGGGAAATAATCTGCAAGCTAAAAAAAGATGATCATTTATTTGCTGTAACGGTGGTACTTTATCGTGTTTGCGGCTCCAAGCATTATACACTTGGGCACCCAATAAAAATGGCACAAACGCCCAGCGAATATAAAACGGGATCACACCATTTTCACGTTTACGAAATATCTTTGCGATATTAAATACGTAAGCGCCACCTACAAGTAACAACGATAAAGCAGTCCAATAAAAAAGAAAAGAGAAATAACTTGGACTAACCTGCCAACCCATAATAATAAAAACAATTGCCAACAATATATAACTAACTGCCGCCCACATACATGCTCCTTTGTTATTCATTTTTTGTGGTTATCTGTCTTTAATAAGCAAATGGTACTTAATGACAAAAACCTTTTCTTACAACAAACAACTGCAAAAATCACACCGCCTTTAAAAGGTTATAAATCTATATTATTCAATAAATTAGTTATTTTATTGGTTTTTCTTCTAGGTTGTTTTTACACACAACTGTGACTAACTTACAGTCAAAGGATAGATGACAGGCATAAAAAAACCTAGGATCTAAGCCTAGGTTTTTCAAATGCATGGGCGTTTACAAGTCGATTTTAGTTAACCAGCCATGTGTGTCTTGTGCTTTGCCCCATTGAATATCATTGAGAGCTTGGCGCAATCGGATTGTAGCTGGACCTGGTTTCCCACTGCCTACTTGATATTCTTTATCGTTATGAATAAACGTACCAACTGGCGTTAAAACCGCCGCAGTACCAGAAAGCGCAGCCTCGGTACCAGGTTTTGCAGCACGCTCTAATAACTCAGTAACGGTAAAGTTGCGCTCAGACACCGTCATACCTAAGTCTTTGGCAATTGTTAAAATACTATTGCGAGTTACACCATGTAAAAACGTGCTATCAAGTGCTTTAGTAATAATTTCATCGCCATCGATTAAGATAAAGTTAGCCGCGCCGGTCTCTTGTACATCACCACCTGGGCAAAATAAAATTTGGTCTGCTTGGTACTTATCACGCGCTGCAGAAATAGGCGCTAACGCACTGGCATAGTTACCACCACTTTTAACCATCCCCATGTGCGGTGCACAGCGCATACCATCTTCTTCAAGTAAAACTCTTAGTGCTGTTGCACCACCCGCAAAATAATCACCTACCGGCGATAACAATACGTACAGCAATGAACTTGCTGATGGTACAGCTGCTTTACCGATAGCAGCTTCTGTTCCAATGTGTGTCGGGCGAATATACATAGAACCTGGTGGCAATGGTGTTTCATCGGCATATTCTTTGACGATATCAGTAATCATCTTTTCAAGCTTTGCGCCTTCGAAGCTTGGTAAACTCAATAACTGCGAACTTTGTTGCATACGGGCAATGTTCGCGTCCATTCTAAAAATATATACAGAGCCATCTTCATGACGAAAAGCTTTTAAACCTTCAAAACATGTACTTGAATAGTGAAGAACGTGCGCCCCTGCGTGGAGTTCTATTTTATCAGAAGGAACAATTTCGCTTTCACTCCAAGCATTATCCGTAAAACGAGCTTGGATCATTTGTGGCATAAATACGGTACCAAATGCTGCCATTTTAATCTCTCTTAATGTTGTCTGCTTTTCCTACAGTGTATTACATTCTCACACTGTTTAACCATAGCTAAAATAGGGCTTTTAGCACAGATAACCTGAATTTTTTGCGCCTTAAGCTAATAATCACCATCATTGTTCTTATTTCATACATTAAAAATATAACATGACCATTATTCAAAAGAAGTCAGTAATGTTTTCATCGCTGGACGTAATGCAATTAACAGTGTGTCTTTGTTAACACTGGGGTTCAATGTTTTACGCAATAATAAGCCAGTCATCGCAGCAAACATTATTTCGATTCGGCTATCTATTTCTGTCGATGACGCAGCTTTTAATGGACTACGCTCACCAACTAATAAGCTACGCATTTTCGCTCTAGCTAATGCATCCGAGTCACGAAGTAAGGTGGCTACTTTTTCATTACGTGCCGCCTCTGCCAGCATTTCGAGATCAAGTGAACCTTGATTTATATCTGTATGGCGCTCAACACCATGGTCAAGACCATCTAATAGAACCGTCACTAAATCACCAGGCTGATCCTCAAACTGCTGAAAAATTGAGAACATTTCTTCCATGTCACGTTCAATTATTGATTCTATAATTGCTTCTTTACTGGCAAAATAATTGTAAATATGCCCGGCACTCATACCCGCCGTTTTTGATATTTCAGCCATACCAGCACCGTGATAACCTTTTCGCTTAAAGCAATCAGCAGCAGCTTCTAAAACTTGCTCTCTACGAGCTTGCGCTAAAGCTGGATCGGTCTTTCTTTTGGTTTTCGTATTCATGGTATCCTCGAAAAGCCACGCTTCTCTTTTTTAACCTAGGAAGTTTAAACTAGTTTACACGATCTTAACGACAGGATTCCTGCTATACAACGAAAATCATGTAAACTAGGTTTAAAATAGCTTATTGGGAGTATTGTTCAGGCTCAGGGCGTTGCCAACCACCGCCTACTGCTTTGTATAAGCTAATTTGACTTGCAATATAGGCCTTTTTCCCAGTGATCAGCTTCTGCCCTGCACTCACCCAGTTTCTTTGCGCATCCAGTACTTGCAAGTAGCTGTCGGCACCTTTTTCAAATCGTGCTTGTGATAACGTAAAGGTCACTTGGTTACTGTTATAAAGCTCTTCAAGCGCTGCTAACTGCTGCATATAGCCTGCTCTATCGGCTAATGAGTCAGATACTTCCTTAAATGCTTGCTGAATTGTTTGTTCATAAGTTGTTAAAGCGATTTCTTGCTGTGCTTGAGCAACATCTAAATTGGCTTGGTTTCGGCCCATATTAAAAATAGGTAAGTTTATCGAAGTCACAAAACTCCATGTACCCGAGCCGGACGAAAACAAGTTATTTAAATCCGCTGATGCAGTACCGGCATTAGCGGTTAAACTAATACTTGGAAAAAACGCGGCTTTTGCTATACCTATATTGGCATTTGCTGCGAGTAAACGATATTCAGCTGCTTTAATATCCGGGCGCTGCTCTAACAGTTCAGACGGTAAACCCACGGGAACGGCTGGAAAGTTAAGTACTTCATCTAAACTTTGTTCAGGCAACAACTTGGTTGCAACCACTTTACCCACTAATAAATCTAATGCGTTTTTATCGCGCTTTAATAAACGTTGATAATTAGCAATATCCACTTTCGCTGTAGCCACCGTACTTTGCACTTGAGCAAGACTTAGCTTAGATGCAGCTCCCAGTGCATAGGTTTTTTCCATTAATTCAAGGGACTCTTGTTGACTTGAAAGGGTTTCATTAGCAAGCGCTAGCAGCTCTTTATCGGCTGCATAGTTAAGCCAAGCATGCACAATTTCTGCAATTAAACTAATTTTAACACTGGTTTGTGCTTGCTCTGAGGCATACAAGGTTTGTAATGCTTGATCTGACTGATTGCGTACCTTTCCCCATAAGTCCAATTCGTAAGCCGTCATGCCCACAGTCGCAGAATAACTCTCACTTATATTTGCACTGCCCGTTGACGATAAATCAGCAGGGAGTCGCTGGCGTGTCCCTGAGGCTGAAAAGTCAATCGAAGGATACAAGGCTGAGTCTTCTATTTGATATAACGCTCTAACTTGCTGCACGTTAAGAGCAGCAAGTTTAATATCTTTATTATGGGTCAAGGTTTGTTCAATTAAGGCTTGCAGCTTTTCATTGTTAAAAAACTGCTGCCATTTTAAATCGGCAATATTACCTTGTCCGCTTTCAACCGCGTAGCTATCTGGAACTGGTAGTTTGATATCTTCAAGCTCTGGCGCCATTTGACATGCACTTAATACCAGTGCACTGATACTTGCTAGGCTCAATGTTTTAAACTTCATTTGATTGCTCCTGCGCTACAGCTTTATGTTTACCCGGGAATACCCGTCTAACTAACACAAAAAATAACGGTACAAATATCACCACAATAATTGATGAAGCGAGTGTGCCACCAATCACCGATATACCCAGTGCATTTTGCGCACCTGAGCCTGCACTTGAAGCAATAGCCAGCGGTAATACACCACAAATAAATGCCATGGAAGTCATTAAAATAGGTCTAAGTCTAAGCTTCACCGCAGCAATAGCAGCCTCAACGAGTTCCATCCCTTCGTCCATTTTATGAATAGCAAACTCAACGATTAATATCGCATTTTTAGAAGCAAGACCAATAGTAGTCAGCAGGCCAACTTGTAAGTAAATGTCGTTTGATAATCCCCCCACAAAGGCAGCCATAGCAGCACCAAATACACCCAGTGGCACTATCATCATAACTGCTGCAGGGACAGACCAACTTTCATAAAGTGCCGCTAAACATAAAAAAACAACCAATAATGATAACGCATAAAGCATAGGCGCTTGACCACCACTTAAACGCTCTTCATATGAGATACCCGTCCATTCAAAGGCAATACCCGCAGGCAGTTTCTTGACTAGTTTTTCAATTTCATCCATGGCTTGACCTGTGCTGTATCCCGGCGCAGCAGCACCCTGAATTTCCATCGCTGAAAAACCATTGTAACGCTCTAGACGCGGTGAACCATACGTCCAATAAGACTGAGCAAACGCAGTAAATGGCACCATGTCACCGTTACTATTGCGAACATACCATTTGTCTAAGTCTTCAGGAGCCATACGTGATTCAGCGCTACCTTGTAGATAAACTTTTTTAACCCGTCCACGGTCAATAAAGTCATTCACATAACGACTACCCCATGCCGTTGAAAGCGTACTGTTGATGTCAGCCTGAGTCAGACCGAGCGCTTGAGCTTTTGCTAAATCAATGTCTAGCTCTAGCTCAGGCTTATCTTCTTGCCCATTAGGGCGAACACCGGCTAAAACAGGGCTTTGAGCAGCCATCCCTAACAACATATTACGTGCTTCAAGTAATTTATCGTGGCCTAATCCGACGCGATCTTGTAAAAACAGAGTAAAACCATTTGCTGTACCAAGCTCAACGACCGCAGGCGGTGGAAAAGCAAATACAAACGCTTCTTTAATCGTTGAGAAAAAGCCCATTGCTTTGCCTGCAACCGCACCAACGGCTAAGTCATCACGTTGGCGTTCATCCCAGTGTTTTAAACCAACAAAGCCAATCGCCGCATTTTGTCCAGAGCCTGCAAAACTAAAGCCTGTTACACTAAACACTGAGCGCACAGCTTCAGATTGATCTTCCAAGTAATGCTTTTCCATTTTCTCAACTACTTTAAGCGTTTGCTCAGTTGTTGAACCTGCCGGTAAACTCACCTGGTTAAATAAAATACCTTGGTCTTCATCTGGTAAAAAAGCAGAAGGAAGTTGCGAGAATATAAACACCATACCGCCAACAATTAAGCCGTAGCATAAAAGGTAACGTTTACTGTGTTTGATCATTCGCCCTACAAAGCTTTGTGCACCGCTATTTGTTTTATCAAAACCACGGTTAAAACCAATAAAGAAACGACCAAATAGCGACTTGTTATTATGTACATGGCTTGGCTTTAACATAGTTGCACATAATGCAGGGGTTAATATCAGTGCCACTAAAACAGATAAACTCATCGCTGTTACTAAAGTCACTGAGAACTGACGGTAAATAACCCCAGTAGAGCCCGCAAAGAATGCCATTGGTACAAATACGGCTGACAAAACCATGGCAATACCCACCAGTGCGCCTTTAATTTCATCCATCGATTTACGTGTTGCTTCAAGTGGTGAGAGCTTCTCTTCAGTCATGACCCGTTCTACGTTTTCAACCACCACAATGGCATCATCCACCAGCAAGCCGATAGCCAACACCATAGCAAACATGGTTAATGTATTAATTGAATAACCCAGCACTTGAAGCACAGCAAACGTACCAAGTAATACCACAGGCACAGCGATGGTTGGGATCAAGGTTGCACGGAAATTTTGTAAAAACAGATACATAACCACAAATACAAGCACCACGGCTTCTATTAATGTACTGACTACTTTTTCAATTGATAAGGTAACAAATGGCGTTGTATCGTAAGGAATAACAACCGCCAAACCTTCAGGGAAAAATGGCTCAAGCTCTGCCAAGGCTGCTTTAACACCTTCTGCTGTATCAAGGGCATTTGCACCACTGGCCAACTTAATACCTAAACCAGAGGCTGGCTTACCGTTAAAGCGTGCAACAACGGCGTAGCTTTCACCGCCCAGCTCTACTTTAGCCACATCAGATAAACGTACTACAGAGCCATCATCATTGGTTTTAACAAAAATATTTCTAAATTGTTCAGGGGTTTGTAAGCGGCTTTGTGCTGTCACAGTGGCATTTAATTGCTGTCCTGCAACAGCTGGTAATGCACCTAACTGGCCTGCTGAAACTTGAGCATTTTGCGCACTAATTGAAGCGCTAATATCCGCAGGTGTAAGTTCATACTTTTGCAAAAGATTTGGATCAAGCCAAATACGCATCGCATATTGCGAGCCAAATAACTGTACTTCACCCACACCGTTTACACGTGAAACGATATCTTGCACATTTGACGCAACATAATCTCCAATATCAATGTTATTCATGCTGCCATCTTCAGAGACAAAACCCGCAACCATTAAAAAGTTACGCGCAGACTTTGCAACAGATACACCTTGACGTTGTACTTCTTCAGGTAATAAAGGCGTAGCCAAAGCAAGCTTATTTTGCACTTGAACTTGCGCGATATCAGGGTCGGTATCAGCATCAAAAGTTAGCGTTAAAGTTGCTGAACCATTTGATTCCGATGTAGATGACATATAAAGCAAGCCATCTAAGCCTTTCATTTTTTGCTCAATAACCTGAGTTACTGTGTCTTCAAGTGTTTGTGCAGACGCGCCCGGATAGCTTGCTTGAATACTAATTGCAGGTGGTGCAATTGACGGATATTGAGCAACAGGTAGCCCCCGTACTGCTAATACCCCAGCAAGCATCACTACAATAGCTAACACCCATGCAAAAATGGGTCTATCGATAAAAAATCGTGACATTAAATTGCTCCGTTATTGTGTATTAGCAGTAGATTCAGCGGGAACAGCGCTAACTGGTGCGCCAGGTGCTATTTTTTGTAAACCTTCCACAATGAGTTTATCACCATCGTTTAGGCCTTCTGTGATCAACCAGTTAGAGCCAACTGTACGATCTGTTTTTAAAACGCGAGGCTCCACAGTATTGTCTTTACTGACTACCATTGCTGTTGGTTCACCTTTGGTATTGCGGCTAATACCGCGCTGTGGCGCTAAAATCGCATTCGCTTTTACACCCTCAACAATCACCGCACGTACATACATGCCCGGTAGTAATAGCTTTTCAGGGTTTGGAAACTCTGCGCGAAGCGTGACTGAGCCGGTGCTTGGATCAACCGTTACTTCAGAAAACTTCAACGTTCCTTTATGCGGATAAACTGAGCCATCTTCCATTTTTAATTCAACAGTTGAATGAATCGCAAGATCTTTATTCAGCTCACCATTAGCAATTGCTTTTTTCAACCGAGTCAGCTCACTACTAGATTGGGTTAAATCAACATAAATAGGATCTAGTTGGGTGACAGTCGCAAGCGCTGTTGTTTGATTTGCACTGACTAACGCACCCGCCGTCACATTTGATTTACCAATTTGACCACTGATGGGTGATCTCACTTTACTGTAGTCTAAGTTAATTTGCGCTGTTTTAAGTTGCGCTTGAGCGGTTAATAAATCAGCTTCTGCACCTTTGTAACTGGCATCAGCTTCGTCAAAGTCTTGCTGGCTTACCGCCTTAATTTTTAATAGTTCATCATAGCGTTCAGACTTTGCTTTAGCATTTGCAATGCTCGCTTTCGCTTTAGTAATTGCCGCCTTACTTGTTGCCACTTGCGCTTCGAAGGTTGAAGCATCAATTTGATATAAAGCTTGGCCTTTTTTAACTTCAGCCCCTTGGGTAAATAAACGAGATTGAATAATGCCATTTACTTGCGGGCGAATTTGAGCTACCTGCGATGCAGCAACACGCCCTGGTAACTCTTTGGTTAAGGTTAATGGCTGACTTTTAAGTGTGATCACCCCAACCGGCACTGCTTGTTTGGCCTGTTGGCTTATTTGAGGACTCTGATCGCAACCAGATAAAATAACTGCACTGGCTAAAGCTGACACTGCAAAAAGAACGACGCGAGAACGCTGCATGAAAACTACCCTTAATTTAGAATGAACGATCATTCTAAATTAATTTATTTCGAGATCCAATATTAATTAAGAATTATTTGCATAACTTTACAATGTGGTTTTGAGAAAATGCATGAGAAGTATGTAAAAAAGGAATCTACAACGTAACCCTATATAAAAGAGTACAGGCGATTAATTAAAAAGGAGCTCTGTACTTGAGCTCCTTTGAGTATTTTCGGGGAAGAAAGCTTAATTGATTTCAGAGAACTTGAGCGCTAATTGCTCAATAGCACAGCCGTATCGACTTGCATTAATGCGCTTATATGAGGTTTCATCCGTCGCATTCAAACTCACCAAAAACGCTCCTTGCTGGCCCACTGCGGTTGTATCTTGGCTTAAACACAAGGCCTGCGTTAATGAACGTAATTTATTATCCGTTAATATATTATTGAAGCGCTGCATCGGCAAACTCGGTATCTTTATATTTGGTAGAGCATTCTCAGCACTGCGCTGATTTAAACTAAACCCTTGTTTATTATAGTTAAAAACACTACCTGATGGCCAATAAGAATAACGATATGGTTGCGCCTGCTCTAAGGTTAAACCTATGACACCTCGCTCACCTAATACCGTAAGCACATCGCCTTCATTTGATTTGATCACGACCAAAGAGGTATTAGCGTCAATACCCAGCCCCACATGCTGATTAGTTGTATCAAGGGCTGTTGCTAACAAAGCAAGGCTATTTGTTTCACTAAACTGGCTTTTAATAAATGCGTATTCGACACTTTCAATCCCCGGCTTAGTGTCAACATGTTTGTTTTTTAATACATCAGCTGCACTTTGTGGTTTATTTTCGATGTGTTGTATTGCAACAAACTCGGCATTTTTATTTTCAGCAATTAATACAGGAGCATCGCGAACAGCACTTGTCCATGGGTAAGCCTTACCATCGGGGTTATAAAAGCTTGCACTAAGGTTATGTATATTGCTGTTATTACCCGCCAAAACAATACCAGTACTGTTATTAATTTTCTCTATTAATGACTCAACCCCTTGCTCACAGAGTCTACGTTCAGTATTGACGCGCTTAGGGAACACAGTCTTTCTGTTAAACAGCCCCATGTGTTTATGTCGAAACTGCTCAAGTTGACCACATTGCCCTTGAGTTAACGCCGTTGCTAATGCAGGCGTTAAGGCGAGCCACTCTACTGCCACACCCATTTGCGATAATACAGTCTCATAATAACTTGCCGTAAAGTAAGGGTCTCGACTAGTTGCGCTGATCACTAACAATTTAGGGGTTTTAGCTTTTACTTTTAAACTCGCAGCAATAAATTTATAGCTATCGTCCAGCCAGAGTTGATCTGTTTTACTATTTTTTAAATCGATATTGAGTACGCGCCCTTGTCCATCTGGTTGAGCAACTTGCAACATATCAATCACATAATCAAACTCCAGTTGAGTTAATTCACTCATTTGCTGGCTTGCAATATCACGCCATGCCCACAACAACTCCCTTTTAGAAAGTAATGTTTGGTGAGTTTTTAATAACGTATTTAAATTGGTGACTGTCGCTGTTAGATGGCTTTTATTTACTGTTGGCCAATCTTTTTTTATTAGCTCAATAGAATCTGTAGAAAGCACATATAGTGCACTTTTTTCATCCCTTAACGGCGCATCTAATTTACAAAACTGTGGGCTTAAGGTAGTACAGGTTTCAATTGCACTGCCCATCATAATTAAGGTCTGTTCATTATTCTTGGCAGTTGCACTGTTAAAATTGATGAGTGATAAAAATAGTAGAATATTGGGTGTAATACGAGATACAAGCGAAGACAACGCCATGGTTAACCTTAAAGCAATTAATTAAAACACTGCCTGTATTGTTAACGATCTCGTTATCAACAACAAGCAGGTTTTAAAAAATCTTAAACACATCGATATGTTAGTTAATTTTACTTACTAATAACTGCTCGACTCTAATACCTTCTACATCAACCACTTCAAACTTAAAGCCAGAAAAAGTAATATACTCAGCACGTTTAGGAATGCGTTTCATTGAGTAAATTAAATACCCTGCCACGGTTTCGTAATGCATTTGATCCGGAAATTCATCAATTTCCAGCACCTTAGCCAGCTCAACCACCGGGGTTAAGCCATCCACTAGCCACGAGTTTTCATCTCGCGCAATGATCAGTTCATCACCCGTGTGGGTTATCAAATCGCCCATAAAGCCTTTCATCAAATCTTTAACGGTGACGATACCTACAACCAGTGCGTATTCATTTACCACCACAGCAAAGGGTTTTGCAGCTGCTTTAAATGCATTTAATGCCTCAGATAAACTGAGTGTTTCGGGTAAATAAAAGGTTTCTTTTTCTAATAACTCTTCATTGATGTTTGCCGCCTCACCTTTGAGTACTTGGCGTAATATATCTTTTGATTCAACAGAGCCAATGAGTTTATCTAAATTACCATTACATACTAAAAAGTGGTTATGGGGGTGATCAATAATTTTACTCGCAATGTCAGTACTGGCTTCTTTTATATCAAAATAAACAATTTGGTCCCGTGGCGTCATCACGCTTGATAAAAACCGGGCTTCTAAGTCAAATACATTACCGATTAAGTCATACTCTTGTTGCTGTAAACTGCCATATTCCGCACCCGCATCCATCATCGCAACAATATCTTCAGTGGTGACAATATCTTCACGCTCTGCAGGCACCTTAAATAGCCGTAAAATCATATTTGTCAGGCCATTAAAAAATACCACCAGAGGAGTCAGGGCAAAGGTCACCCATCTCATCAGCGTGACGAGCCTCACAGCGACCGCTTCAGGCATTATCATCGCTAAGCGTTTCGGCATTAAGTCGGCAAATAAAATGAATAATGAGGTGATGATAAGAAACGAAATTAAAAAGCTGACTTGCGCTAATAATGGGCCTTGATAGACCATTACTAATACACGTTCTACATACGGTGACAGAGCTTGCTCACCAACAATGCCCCCTAAAATAGCAATCGCATTAAGCGCGATTTGGATCATGGCGAAGAATGCACCGGGCTGCTCTTGTAATTTTAATACGGCGGCCGCATTTATATTGCCCTCATCGGCCATCACTCTTAATTTAATTTTGCGTGATGCTGCGATGGCAATTTCCGACATAGCAAATAACGCACTGATCAAGATCAATAACCCAATCCCGATTAAATCACCCATTTAACACTCCAACAATAAGCGCTTTTATAAGCAAAAGCAGCTGGATTATAGGCTCTTTTTTAAACACAGCAATTTATATTTTAATTATTAAAAAATACTTTATATAACAGTTTATTAGGATTTAAATTTGTTTATGACGAGCTATAAAGAAGTGAATGCGCGAGTTAGTTCTAGCTTATAAATGCTATCTAATTTTTTATTACAAGCAAAATATAATGAAGGTTGCTTAATATTGAGTGGTAATAGGGGTTGTAGACTATCCTTCGCTACTTGCTTACTCTGTTGAAAGTCAGCCCTTTGCTTTGGCAAAATAACTAAGTCTATACTGTTTTGGCGGCTACGAACTATATTAAATATATTATCAAAACTATCCATCGGTAGAAGGTTTGTTCCGTCTTCAAACCCTTTTGATAGTAAGTACTGATGGCTGTAATTATTTTTTAGTACAGCAACCCGGTATTTTTTCGCTTGTTCAGTGTTTTCTAACTTAATATCTTTTGAGCCAAGTGCATAAAAGTATGCATCTAATTTAGCTAACTCGGCAATCCATAAAAATTTTTCTTCTCTTTCTTGTGACCGTGATACAGAAAAAATACACGTTTGTGGGTCACGCAAAGCAGTGTTAAATGCAGTGTTCCAACTGTTAATGGTGATAGAATAATCAATCGAGGACGCATCCAAGGCTTTACGCACTTTTTCTACCACATGACCAGTCAGTTGCTGGTTATCGTCAAGGTATTGTGCTGGGGGGAAATTTTCGGTCACTATATTGAGCTTAGCTAGGCATTGCTGACTCATAATAACCAAAAATAATAAGCTCCATTTAATCACTTTGTTTCTCGCACATAATAATCGACTCCGCATAAATTGTTATATTGTCGTCTAAATATAGCGCTAATTTACTGATAAGTGAATAAAAAACAGGCCATAACAGCCTGTTTTTGAGATTTTTCTCTAAAAGGTTATCTGTTCATTGCATTGATTAAAAATGCTGAAATTTTTGCACCTTCCCTCAACGTGGTTTCTGAGCTTGATTGACCTACTAAGGAACTGTCGGTAAATGGCGCTATTTCCATCATATCAGCCCCCGTTATTGGAAACTCATCAGCCAATGCCGCTAGGATATCTAACGCGTGCTTTGGCGTTAGACCATTACCTTCGGGAGTACCCGTTGCCGAAGCAAATTCTTCATCTAGAGCGTCAATATCAAAGCTTACATAGAGTTCGTCTACATTATCAGCTTTTAATTGAGCAATCACTTCACTAGCAACTTCTTGCGCGCCACGTTCAATGATTTCATGCGCCCAATGTTGTTTAATACCAAAGGTCGACTCCCAGTGCTCTTTAGGCTTACCACTTGAGCGAATACCAAATTGAATAAGGTGATGCGGCGCAGGTAAGAACTCTAAAATATGCGTGCACCATGAGCCAAAGCATAAATCGATACCTAAACGCTCAACAAGTAAATCGGTATGCGCATCGAAATGAATAATGGCAGTACGTTTACCCTGTTCGCGCTTAGCTTTTAAATACGATTTTGTCAGTGGGTAACTGATAGAGTGGTCGCCACCGATACCAAAAATACCTTTATCGCTAAACGTAGCATAAAAGCTGTCACAAACATCTTCGGTAATTGACAGTGGGCTCACGTAATAATCACTATTAGGATTATCATAGAGCGCCTTTTGACAATTGCTAATCGTTGCATCATTTAAGTATTTATCATGCAGCAAATGTGGGATAACACGTACATCACCTAAGTCAAAAGATTTCGCTTGGGGTTGTTGGTCAATCAAGGTCGAGCGCAAAAATAAAGGTCCCCAGTTAGCACCACGTAAAATACCGCCGCCACAATCAGAGCTGATCCCAAGAGTAACCGCTTTATAAGGACTCTGTGATAAAGTCTCTAACGAGTCACGCCACAAAGGCTCTACGTTATCTTCTTGACCGTACAGCTTGTTACGTAACGCCGCTTTTCGCTCTTTTGCCGTATTAACAGTGAAAACTCCATCACCCGGTGGACATAAACAGTGTTCAACTTTGCTTTTAAATGTTTGCCATTGTGTGCTCATTACGATTCCTTACTCTGTGTTTTTGCGTAGTTATGCAAAAAAGACGCTGTTGAAAATAAATTTAATAAAACCTTCATGGTGGTCATTTCATAAAACATGACAACAAAGTCAATTTTACAAAGGCACGTAGAAAAATAAATTTATCTTTATGTAACATAGCTTTAGCTATAAATTAAAAACAACGCATAGATTCAAATTAAGTATATTAAAGGATAGATATAGTGTCTGTTTAAACAAGTCAACCGTTGTGTAAATTGATTAATTTGCTTCAGTGATTGAATATTCAAAGAGAATGAATAAAGCTGATAATCTAAAGCGGACATCCGTCCTGTACAGGCAATGTCATAATAGTAATGATGTTAGATTGACAATACTCATATGATTTAAAAGGCAACATTATGGAAAAGGTTTTTCATTTAGGACTTACTCGCGACGATTTACAAGGCGCAACGTTAGCAATCGTGCCAGGCGATCCTGATAGAGCTGAGCGCATCTCTAGTTTTTTGGAAAATCCACGTTGTTTAGTACAAACCCGAGAATTTCATGCTTATTTAGGCTTACTTAGCGGCCAACCTGTTGTGATATGTTCAACTGGTATTGGCGGCCCATCAACATCTATTGCAGTAGAAGAGCTAGCTCAATTAGGTGTTGATACATTTTTACGCATTGGTACCACAGGGGCTATTCAGCCACATATTAATGAAGGTGATATTTTAATTAGCCAAGCGTCTGTTCGCTTAGATGGTGCAAGCCAGCACTTTGCGCCACTTAATTACCCTGCCGTATCTGATTTTTTTGCGACCCAAGCCATGGTTAACGCCTGTAATAACTTAAATATTGATTTTCATATCGGTATAACAGCATCAAGCGATACCTTTTACCCTGGTCAAGAACGCTATGATACCTACTCAGGTTACGTGCCAAAAGCGTTCCAAGGTAGCTGCGAAGAATGGCAAAAGCTTGGCGTAATGAATTACGAAATGGAATCGGCTACGTTATTCACCATGTGTGCAGCACTAGGTTTAAAAGCTGCCTGTGTGGCAGGGGTATTAGTAAATAGAACGCGCCAAGAAATACCCAATGTTGACCACGGCGAGATTGAGAAAAAATCAGTTGCCGTGGTACTTGAAGCCGCTAAAGTGCTACTGAGTAAAGCTTAAACTATAGCTTTGTAAAGCTGGTAAGTTATCGTAACTTGCCAGCACAGCTTCACTCACTTGCAGTTGATTTTCTGCACCTTCAGATTGTAATAATTCTACTTTTTCAACCGTTTTATTATCCAAACTTAAACCTGCCAAATAAAGCTGACTAATTGCACTTTGTAATGGGGCAAGACTTGGACTATAGGCTGCATTTTCAGCATAACGTCCATAAAAATTGCCATGGTTAAATGTGGTTATTTTTACCGCACTAAAGTTTTGCGTGTAAGGAACATAAGCTTGCTTTGCCTGCTCAATAAGCACAGGACAAACCCCAGAGTTTGTATCCACATGAGCAGATTGTGGATCCGGATTAAACAAACTATATTTATTACCCAAATCCCTAGGTCCAAACGCAGCCGGCAACAATTCGGTGAGTTTAAATTGTTGAGTTGGCAATAAAATATCGAAAGTTTCCGCATCTGCCAACTCATTCATAAATTGGCGGCAATAACCACAAGGTGCATCACTAATCGCTATTTTAACAATAGACTTAGCACCATTGAGCCAAGCATTATTTATTGCTGATTGCTCAGCGTGAACCACTAAACTCAGCGGCTGATGAGCAAATTCAACATTAGCACCAAAATAAAAACTAGGCTGTTGCTGTGCATCTAAGCCCACCACGATTGCCCCCACTAAAAACTGAGATATAGGCGCCACAGCAAATAAAGAGGCAATAGGTAAACAAGCCCTGAGTAATTGTGCTTGAGTGAGTGAGTGCTCAGCGCAAAGTGCATTAATATCAGCTGTATTTAATCGACCCTGTTGTGATTTAACTTGATTGAACAATGCATTACGCGCAGGTTCAGCAAATTCGAAAGTGTGCCCTGTTATTGAATTGATATGCGAAGAAGATGTTGATGAAGTCATAAACAAATTTTACTTATTTAATGGCTACACAGTGTAAAATGTTCAGCGACTAATTACCAGATTGATTTTCCAACCAACTTTTCGCAGTAGCAAAACACTCAAAGTTTTCTGCTGCTATATTAAACCGCTTGGCTTTTTGCAGAAACAAGTCGTGCATAAAACCATCAAAACTGACTATTCTGGCAATCAGGTAGTCTTTTAGCCAACCCGATATAGTCGGCATAATACTTAAAAGCTCGCTGGCTGGAAAATCGTGACTGAGCTCAGACACGTCGACCAGTAGCTTGTTGCTGCTATACATTTCGCCATACTGCTGGGCAATCTGATAAAAATTAATCACATCCTGTGCACTTGCAGTCCCTTTTAATGTCATCATTATTAATGATGTGGATGCATCAAATGTGATGCAAGTTGAAACATTAGACATACAATAGACTCGGTTAATTGATGAAGTGCCAAAAAGCGGAGTATTGTAATTTTTTATTGGAGCGAGTCAAGAAATACCATCCAAACAGGTCAGACCATGAGTGATTTCCAGATAAAAGTACTATATTTATTGAGCGAAAACGGAATTTTCTGAGCTTAGTTCTTTGCGCTTTTATTTGTAATCGTGACCATATAAAAACATAAATCACTTAGGACTGGGGTAAAATGTGGTGTTTAATGCAGTTAAATACTCCCTTTTTGGCAATATATGCGCCGAGCCTTGTGAACACGGCGCACACTGTGTACTGACATTACCTATTGATGGCCCCAAAGCTGCAAAAGAGCACAATGAAGCCATACATCATAGCCATTAACCTGTATTGCGCATACCTGCTGCAATACCTGTCATGGTGATCATTAATGCATTATCAATATCACCTGATGCGCCTTCTTGCGCTTCACGAGAGCGTTTAAGCAGTTCTACTTGTAGTACATTTAACGGATCGGTATACGGATTACGTAAGCCAATTGACTCTTTGATCCAAGGCTGATCAGCCAACAAGCTTTGCTGCGGGCTCAGTGACTGCACTAATGCAATTGCTTGTTTAAGCTCTTTACGTAGTTCTTCACCTAGTGGCTTATATTGCGGTTCAACAAGCGCATCATCATAGTGAGCACTTAACCAGCAATCAGCCTTACTAAATACCATTTCGAGCATTTCTAAACGCGCTCTAAAGAACGGCCACTGTTGGCTCATTTCGTTTAAAGTCTCAACGCCGTATTGTTCAACTGCGGCTTGTAAGCCTGTTAATGCCCCCAACCATGCAGGTAACATTAAACGGTTTTGGCTCCAGGCAAAAATCCACGGAATAGCACGCAAACTTTCAACGCCGCCATGTGGATTACGCTTTGCAGGGCGCGAGCCCAATGGCAATTTACCCAACTCTTGCTCTGGCGTTGCCATTCTGAAGTACGGCACAAAGTTTTCGTCAAAACGCACCACATTACGATAATGCTCGCATGATTTTTCACTGATCAAGGCCATCACATCACGCCATTGCTCTTTAGGCTCTGGTGGTGGTAATAAGTTACTTTCAAGCACGGCTCCGGCGTAAATATTTAAGCTTTCTAAGGCAACATTTGGTAAGCCAAATTTAAAGCGGATCATTTCACCCTGCTCGGTTACCCGTAAGCCACCTTTTAATGAGCCCGGTGGTTGCGAACGTAACGCTTGTGCGGCAGGCGCGCCACCACGGCCAACTGTACCACCGCGACCATGGAATAAAACAAGTTCAATACCACGCTCTTGGGCAAGGTGTACCAGCTTATCCATTGCCTCATACTGCGCCCAACCAGCGGCCATCATGCCAGCATCTTTGGCAGAGTCAGAATACCCAATCATCACATTTTGTACACCCTCAGCTTGCCCACGATACCAAGTGTTATCAAGTAGTTGAGTAATAACACTGTGACCTGCGTTTAAATCATCAAGGGTTTCAAATAATGGCGCGACAGGAAGCTTAAAGCTACAACCACTTTCTTTTAACAATAACTGCACTGCTAACACATCAGAGGCTGTACGTGCCATTGAAATAATGTATAAACCGAAGGTCGACTCATCTTGCTTTGCGATTACATCAAAGGTGTCGAGTACTTCTTGCACGTCATTACTTGGTTGCCAATGTTTAGGTATTAATGGCCGGCGAGAATTAAGCTCTGCCAGTAAAAATGCTTGTTTATCTTCTTCTTGCCATTGGTTGTAATCCCCTAGCCCTAAATAACGGGTTAATTCAGAAAATACATCCGCGTGGCGTGATGAATCTTGGCGCACATCAAGCTTAGCTAAACGAATACCAAAACTATTGATACGACGCAGAACATCCAGTAATAAACCATTTGCTACCACACTCATATTGGCTTTCAATAATGAGCGATAACATGCCTCAAGTGGCTGTTTTAATTGACTGATATCGGTAACAATATCTTGCGCTTCGGTGCGCTTATTCATTATTTTAGCGCCTAAGTGAGCAACCGTTTCACTCACTTGTGCTTTTAATACTTTTAATACTGCGCGGTAAGGTTCAAAATCTTGCCCAGCCAATTCAACGAGCTCGTCGCTAGCTTGTGACATTGACAGCTCTGTACTTAAAGTATCGATATCACGGCTATACAAATCAAGTGCCATCCAACGACCATGATCCAGCACTTGTTGCGTGACCTGTGAAGTCACAAATGGGTTACCATCACGATCCCCCCCCATCCACGATGTAAACTCAATAGGGCTGTAATCGTTTGGTAGCTCAAGATCTAATTGCTCTTTTACTTCTTTACTAAAGTCTCTTAAAAAGCGCGGCACAGCATGCCAAAGGCTGTTCTCAATAACCGCAAAACCCCATTTAGCTTCATCAATTGGGGTTGGCCGAGAGCGGCGAATATCATCCGTATGCCAAGCTTGACTTATTAATTGAGCAATACGATTAAGAATATTTTCACGCTCATATTCTAAGTTATCAGTACGCTCAAGCGCCGCTAGACAGTCACTTAATTCAACATGCTTATTAATAATTGTACGACGTGTTACTTCTGTCGGGTGTGCGGTTAAAACTAAATTGATATGTAATTTAGACAAGCTATCAGCAATTTCGTTAGGATCTAATTTGCCCTGTTTTGCTTGGCTAGATAATGCTTTTAACGTTTGTGTGAGAGGGCTTAATTGACAAAAGCCAACATCGTTAAAACGAGAAATAGTATGAAATTGTTCCGCTACATTGGCTAAATTTAAAAAATGGTTAAAAGCGCGAGCCACTGGCAATAACTCTTCGTCAGTTAATGCGTGCAGAACATCAATTAGGGCATGGCGGTCTTGCTCGTTACCTGTGCGTGATGATTTTGCTAAAGCGCGAATTTCTTCTACTTTATCTAAAATCGCTTGTCCTTGGGTATCTTTTATTGTTTGGCCTAATAACTGGCCTAATAAATTGACGTTCCCACGCAAGGCGGCATATTGTTCACTCATTCCAAATACTCCATTGTTGATGTTTATACCCAAAGGGTATGAGTAATAAGCGGTGCATGACTTTAAAGCGTGGAGTGAGAGTAGAAACAAAAGCCAACACGCGCTTACCTTTATTGTTCTTAACCTCTATTAATATCATTCATAAAGCCAATTTAATAGATCCAAAGCATATTCTATTTCGTAACAAGTAATAATGTACCTAATAAACAATGACTCGTTATGATTATATTTTATGATGGCAACTGCCCTCTTTGCGCAAAAGAAATGCGCTCATTAAAGCGCGCTGATGCACATAACAAAATTAAACTTGAAGACATTAATAAAGACGACTTCGAAAGCCGTTACAGCTACATTAAACGTAAAGACGCCATGGCTTTTTTACACGGCCAACGAGATAACGGTGAAATGTTGTACGGCCTAGATGTTACCTTTGCTGCTTGGCAAACCGTTGGCCACCATTCATGGTTAAAACTGCTGCAATTACCTATCGTTCGCTTTTGTGCAGATGTAGGTTATTGGCTATTTGCCAAATATCGTAAACAAGTCACGACCTTGTTTTGCACTACCCGATGTGGGATAAAATAATGGCGAAAGTGTATATTCTATTTGGCGCAAATAGTGCCATTGCAAGTGCTTACTTAGCCACAATTGCGGAGCATGACTCCCGTGCGAGCGTTATTTGCGTTAGTAGGCATGCTATTAACCTAAGCGATAATCGCCTCGATATTCAATCGTTCGTTTGCGACTATTCAAAAGCCAGCCTGAATGAATTAACAAACCATATTAAAAAGCACAACATAAAGCCTCATCAGGTCATTATATTCAATGGGCAATTACACTTTGAAGAGGCCATGCCTGAGAAAAAGCTTGAAGATATTAATGAGCAATACTTTAACACCTTATTAAACACAAATGCGTTAACGCCTATTCTATGTTTGCAGGCGATTGCCCCATTATTAGATCACAAAACGCCCTGCACCATAACCTGCCTAAGCGCTCGCGTTGGCAGTATAAGTGACAATAAACTAGGAGGTTGGTACAGCTACAGAGCGTCAAAATCCGCGCTTAATATGCTATTTCAAAGCGCAGCCATTGAGCTCAGTCGTCGGGCTAAGCAAACACGATTAGTGCTGTTTCATCCAGGAACCACGGATACCTTTTTATCAAAGCCATTTCAAAAAAATGTTCCGCAAGGCAAATTATTCAGCCCTCAGTATGTAGCACGCTCACTTTACTCACTTTTACAACGGCCAAATGAGTTAACAGAAATAGGAAATTGCGCCTACATTGACTATCAAGGGAACAAAATTCCTTGGTAATACATTTACTACTTTCCTGAATTTTACCCCTCAAAAAGGATTCACAATGCAGTTAGATAAAATGGCACTCGAGCAGCTTGATTCACGTTATCGCGCTCATTTAATTAATTCACTGTCTGGGTTCAAAAGCGCCAATTTAATTGGTACACAAAGTAAAAATGGGCAAACAAACTTGGCCATTGTTAGCTCGGTATTCCACTTAGGCGCACACCCTCCTCTCGTTGGTATGATCATTCGTCCCCACAGCGTACCACGCCATACCTTTGAAAATATAAAAGAAACAGGCTATTACACCATTAATCAAGTTAATGGTGATATTTACAGCCAAGCTCACCAAACTTCGGCTCGCTATGATAGAGATGAGTCAGAGTTTGATGCAACTGGTTTAAGCCCTGAATATTTAAATGACTTTAATGCCCCGTTTGTTTCACAGAGTCGTTTAAAATACGCCGTAAGGCTTGTAGAGCATCAACACCTTAAAATAAACGGCACTGAGCTTGTGATAGGTGAAATAATAGATTTACACATAGACGGGAATGTTATTAGCGATGATGGCTATATCAACATTGAGGCTCTCAACACAGTGGCGGTAAGTGGCTTAGACAGTTATCACACAACACACTCGATTACACGTTTACCTTATGCCAAAAAGCAGCGAGTTTGATTGTGTAAATAATCCGAAGCCACCAAACTCGCTTCTTAACCATCTTAGCTAAAATGGAAGCTACCAATTAATAAACTCAGCCCAGCGAATAACCATACCAAAGCAAAGTTATGCCAAAGCTGGGCATTGTTGTAAACATTCGTAGGGTTATCTGCATCAACCAAAAGAGTGCATACTTTACCTTGCTTAAAACGAGAAAATAACGTGTCATCATGCCCTACTAATACGCTGTGTAAATGGCCATTAAAGCGAAAGTTAACTAACATTGTTTGCTGCTGGGCTAGCTCTAACGCTGTAATGCGATTACTAACGACCGTCGTAATATTTTCAATTTCACACACTCGCCAATGATGTTTACTCACTTTACATTTTAACCACCGAGCTAAAGGTAAAAAGCCAACACTTATAAAACAAATGCCAAGTGTTAAAAGTACACTGCTCATGGTGTTCTAGCCTTGTAATGATTGATAAACATGATTCGCTGCAATTAAATCGCTCAATGCTGTACCTACTGATTTAAATACAGTTATATCAGTTTCATTAAAGCGTGCATAGCAGTCTTCTTGTGCTAACTGCGCAAGCTCTGCGCACACATCTTGCTCACTAAAAACACCTTCTTTAATCGGGAGCAGTAGCTCTCCAGCTTCACTTAACACATTTTCTCGACTATCAACATACACGCGGCTGCGAGTAATTGTTTTGCTATCACATTCTCTTGCTTCACTATGATGATTACCGATTAAATCAACATGGGTACCCGGCTTTAGCCAGTTTCCGTCAAACAATGGTGCCGCAGAGCCTGTTGCACAGCTAATTATATCAGCACTGTGTATAGTTGACTCATCACTTTTTCCTATTACAACATCAATATTAACGAATGCTGTCTTTAAACGGTTTTGTAATGCCATTACTTTTTCTTGATTGCGCGCAATTAGTGTAACACGAGTAAAGTTTCGCACACTTAGATGCGCTCTTATCATGTACTCAGCGAGGTTTCCACTGCCAAAAAATATAAGATGCTGGCTATTTTCCCGTGATAAATAATAACTGGCTAATGCCGATACTGTTGCCGTACGCCATAATGTAATACGAGTTCCATCTACCAAAGCTAATGGTTCACCATGATCGCGTGAAAACAGCATTATTTTAGAATACAAAGATTCATACCCAACTTGACTGTTTTTAGGAAAATACGTAAACGCCTTTACACCAATCACATGCTCATTCCACGCGGGTAAGACTGCAAACGCATCATGGCTTAAGTTACTTTCATCAAGCTCGTAGACATTGCGTTTTGGCATACCAAATTCTTGTGCAAAGCCTTGGCGCATCGCAGTGAGCAATGTATCAAAATTCAATACATTATCAATTTCGTATTTCTCAATAATCTGCATAATTATAGTTCCAGCTCAAAAGGTTTAGGAGCGTGAGTTAAAATTTCATAACCCGTGTTGGTGATCAAGATGTCCTCCTCTAAACGCACCCCGCCATATTCAGGGATATAAATGCCTGGCTCTATGGTGATCACATTGCCAACTTCTAATATATGCTTAACGTTGCTATTGATAAACGGCTGCTCATGCAAAAATAGTCCAAGCCCATGACCCAAGCCCTGTCCGGCATGATCCCCAAAACCTGAAGCATCTAGTACATGTTGTGATGCATTTTGCAAGTCGGTGCAGTGAACACCAGGCTTAAGTAAATCAATCGCAGCTTGTTGTGCTGTCGCCACGCTATTATAAATAGCCGTTTGCTTTGTTGATGCTTGCCCTAGCACATAGCTGCGTGTCATGTCTGAGCGGTAGCCATTAACAACTGCGCCAAAATCAAGCGTAATAAAATCGCCTTCTTTTAACGTGCACTCACTTGGGCTACCGTGCGGCAGCGAGGTACGCTCTGCGAACATTAAAATCGTTGCAAACGACATGCCCTCAGAGCCTAACTTTTGCATTCTAAACTCTAACTCTAACGCTAAATCTCGTTCACTCACACCCGCTTTAAAGTACGGTAATGTTTGCTTGAGTGCTTCATCAGCAATGGCAGCAGCAGCTTTTATTTGCGCAACTTCCCAGTCACTTTTAACCATCCGTAAACGCTCTACCATACCAGTAACTGGTGTGAGTGTATGGCTCGTTAATTCACTCGATACTTGCTGCCAAAGCGCTACATTAATAAATGCAGCATCAAAACCTAATTGACTATTAGATGCTAAAAAGCGACTTATACATTGGCCTAAAGTTTCATTGTCTCGGTCACGGCAGATAACTTCAAAGCCTGTACATTCCTCTTGCGCGCGGCCAAAGTAACGATAATCAGTGATCAGTACAAACTGCTCTGCGGTTATTAACGCATAAGCGGCGTTACCGCTAAAACCACTTAAATAACGAATATTTTCATGGCCTAGTACCAATAATGCTGATAAGCCTTCAACGGCCATAGCCTGTTTCATCGATTGTTGGCGAGCTATAAATTGCTTGTTCATCTGAAAATAAATCCTTGTTTTAGGGGATCATCTGGATCAATTAGAAATGTATGTTTACCAGTTACAAACGCTTCGCCACTAACCCGTGGCACAACCGCATTAATATCAGCTAATAAACATTGCGCTTTTAGCTCAACAGTGAATACCGAGCCCAAAATACTCTCTATTTTTATTCGCTGACCGATTGCCAGCCTGCCTTTTGCAAACTCTAATGCGGCTCTTGCACTGACGCCCGTCCCCGTAGGGCTGCGGTCTAGTTCGCCTTCGGCAAAAATACACACATGTCGGCTAAAACTTGAATGACTTGTTTGTGAATTAGAATAAAATATAACCCCATATAAAAAGCTCAATGCGTCATCTGTAGGGTGCGTTGGCTGATATTGGCCGTTAATTTTCTGCTTTATCGCTTTGCCTAAACTAATAATTTGCTCATGGTTATTGGGCGCTAAACTTAAATCAATAGTGTCAGCATCTACAAAAGCGTAATAAGCGCCGCCGTATGCGATATCACAACTAACTGCACCAAACATGGGTAACTCAATGTGCATATCAAGCTTTGGAGCATAACTTGCCACGTTATCAAAACACACATTGGTTAATTGTTTATCTTTAAGTGTAATATAAGCCTTAATAAGCCCTGCGGGGGTATCTATGCGTAGCTCATTAACCCCGTCTATAAAGTGGCTGATACTGCAATCTTTTGCTGCTGTAGCAAGCGCAATAATGGCATGGCCACACATGGTGCTATAACCTTCATTATGTAAAAACAGTACGCCAAAATGGCTATCTTTATGTTCAGGCTCAGTGATTACTGCACCGTACATATCAGCATGGCCTCGGGGTTCAAACATCAGCGCTTTGCGTAAGTGATCAAATCTTGCCAAACAATCGGCTCGTTTCTCGAGCATAGTTTGGCCTTGCAAATTACTAAAACCATCAATAATTATACGAAGAGGCTCACCACCGGTATGCATATCGAGCGTATTGATCGCTAGCCAATCATTTTTTGGCTGTTGCCAATGAGAATATAAACAATTAGTCATAGGTAACCTTTAAATTTATACGAAAAATGCCAAGCAGTTTCCTGCTCGGCATCAAGGCTGTGTGGCTCTATATGAGAATGTGCTTAAACATCAAAGCAACATACTAAACTACCCAAGGTAAATGACTTAGCATGCTGCTTTCAAACAGCTGTCTTACCAGGGAATTAAAACTCGATACGTGCGGTTAACGATACATATCGAGCACCTTGACGGCTAGTTACTAAACCATAATCAGGGTTTAACTCTAAGCCGTTATCGCCATACTGAGCGCGCTCTTCGTTAATATTTATCGCGCTATCTCCATCAAATAAGTTATATACAGTGCCTTTTAAGGTCATGTCAGGGCCAAAAAAGTCCGTATAATAAGTCAGTGACATATCCACATTAGTTAACCAAGGTAAGTTACCTTTACTACCACGTGGTGCAGGGTTGCCGTTTTCATCATAGTGCGATGCTTGGTCGTAGTATTTACTCACACATGCATCCCACGGGCTGCCTTGCTCACAGCTATCAACACCTTCAGGATGCACTGAGAAGTAGCTCTTTGGACGACCCGATGTTGTTCTGGCCACTAAACCTACAGTCAGTGAATCGGTAATATTATACGCGCCACTAAATTTGATCGCATGGCGGTGGTCATTAGGTAAATTACCGTAGCCATGATCCATTAAATCACCGTAGTCATATGAGGTAGTCCAACCTGGATCTGCTTGGTTGTTATCCGTTTTAACTAAACCTTCAGTGTTACCATAACTATGTGACCATGTGTATGATGTGTTGATACGTAAATCATCTGTTACATTGCCATCTAAAGTAAATTCAAGAGCCAAGTATCTGCGTTGAGCTTCGGCAAGTGCTAGCTCATCAGCACTCAAATTAACGTTATCAATTTCCCCATCACCATCAAAGTCATACGACATTTGAATCGCTTCACCAGGGTTATTAAGCACATAATATGAACCTTGCCCTACGTTATCGGTGATACCCATTTCAGCAAGCTTTTTAGCAAGCACAGGACCAACATCGGTATCTTCAACACTGCGACCTAGATCACGGTAAATAGCACGTACACCCGCAGACATAGTGTCAAAAACTTCTTGTTGATAACCTATTGTAAACTCATCACTATACATTGGTTTTAAAGAAGACGAGGCAATTAAACCAGGCTCTGTAATACCACGCTGGCGCCAGCGTCTATCACGTAACATGTCACCTCTGCTAGGAGAACCATCTGCTAATAAAGTAGGTGATCCATTGCCCTCTAATTGATCTAAATCGAAATACTCAAACCATTCAATAGATGCGGAACCTTGAGTGATATTCATGTTCGCAGATACTGGCTGAAAATAGCGCCCGTATGTGGCGAATATTTTCGCGCTACCATCACCCGATACATCATAAATAGCTTGTAAACGAGGTGCTATTTGATTATCAATATCAACAAATGCTCTGCCGTCTGTCACCGTATTTTCAAACTGGCTATAACGCAATCCCATATTAAGCACTAAATTATCAGTTGCTTGCCATGAATCATTAATATAAAACGCTAATGAAGTAGCATCTGAATCGACCTCACGGCTACGTATCCGTCTTTCGATAAAGTCACTACCTAGTGCTGCACCAGAGACATCGTTTTCGCCAGCAGTTTTTATAGTCCACCAGCCTTCAGCGTCCCCAATACCATTTTGACCTTCAAAGTAATCAACCTTCACGTTGGTGTAATCAATACCAAACTGGATTGAATGCATATCCAAGTCCCAGTTAAAATCAATTCTGGCTTGGTCTCGAATATATTCTTCTTCCGTTATACCGGAATTTGTATGCTGACTTAACGTTACAAAGCCATCACGTTCATCCCACACACCTGGGTTAGGTGATGCTACAACGTTTTCAACATTTTCTGTAACACGGCCAACAACAGCTGACACTGAAAATGTATCAGTCAGATAGCCATTGTAGTTAATACTGTATACATTGCCGCCATCTTCGCCAGGTGCATCTACACCCTGTTGGTCACCTACCACATTATCTTGCCAGTTATAAGCGAATGTTTTATCGGTCCACGTACGTTTGTTATTCATCGCAGAGAAACCTACTGAATGGTCTTCATTAATGAACCAGTCGACCTTGGTAAACCAGCGGTCTTCATCACGCTCAAAATCAGAGAAAGTGGTTTGTCCCGCACTGTTAGTCTCTTCTCTGCGTGGAGCAAATAAACCATAGAAGAAAAGCGTATCTTCAATAATCGCACCGCTCGCCCATAACTGTACTTCTTTAAAATCGTAACTACTTTGTTGAGTATTAGTATCGATAGTTCCACTATCTTGGAATATTGAATCATGCTGACTACGAAGACTATCAGGATCCCAGCGCACCTCTGCACCAAATTTAAAATCATTATCACCTGATTTAGATACAGCGTTTACAATACCGCCTAATGCACCACCAAATTCAGGGCTTACACCACCGGTTTTAACTTGAGTTTGAGAAATAGCTTCCCACGGTAGACGAATTGAACCCAACCCTGTGCGAATACTTGTTACATTTAAGCCATTAAAATAGTAGCCATTTTCAGCTGCTGATGAGCCACCAAAACTAGAGGCGCCTTTAAAATTAGAACCACCCGGAGCTGCGGTACCTGGTGCAAGTAACGCAATACTCTCAAACCCCGTATTTACTGGCATTGCTTTAAGCTCAGCATCGCTAAACGTTAAACCAGAGGTTGAAGAAGCCATATCAACACGGCGTATTGCTGAGCCGGATACTGCGATACGCTCAATGTCAGTGCCAGCTTTAAAAAGTTGTACATCAAGGGTAATTGACTGACCTATAGTGACATCAACATTTTCTTCAGTCATTGTTTCGTAACCATCTTTTACAATAGTTACGTCATAAGTCCCCACAGGTACGTTACGTAATAAGTAATCACCCTCAGCATTACTTGTTATGGTGTAGACTAAACCTTTACTCTTATGCTTAAGCGTAATTGTTGCACCAATTAAATCACTGCCTGATTGCGCAACAATGTGGCCTTTCACAATACTACTACCATCAACTGCCTGAGCAGCAGGTGTCATCATTAATGCTGCTGTTACTGCCGTTGCCAATAGGGTTTTTACACCCACACCCCGAGTTTGCTTTTTATTATATGTAAACATGTAAATGTTCCTTGATCCTGTTGATTTATTGTCTGTCGTACCTCTGACGTAAAAAATATACACTTATTACATATTGTATACAATATTAAATATCCATTTAATTCGCATAAAATTAAAAACATGAAACAACCACAATCAAGATTAGGCTTTTTTATGTTTATATTCAGTTAATTATATATTTAAATATAAATTTAAAAAGTGAAATAATTAAGGGGATTAATTTCTATATGACAAATAGTGACTACTACAATCAAAATTTTTCGTTCGAAATGGATAAAAAAATTGAGGCCGTCTGCCTATCGCAACGACTTCTGCTGTTAGCCCATGAAATATTTTGACTTTGCCGGATTTTTCGTGAGTGAGTTTTAAAAAAGTGCATGTATTAAGTCTATGCTCGCTTATTCTCTGCACCATAAGCTGGATAACACTACAACTCTATGTAATTACAGAATTCACAAGGTAAGCTTTTGGCATAACTGTAAAACGTAACCGTTTTTACTGTCTATACGCTCTTATCTGTAATTGAACTTTAAGCTGGATTTATAGTTTATTCTTATCCCAGCCTTGCCGAAGTTAATTTTACTGATACAATAAATTTGTATAATGTATACAATATGAAATTAAAAGAGGAAATATGATGGAAACAAATAGTAAAGATTGGCGATATACAGTTATGCCAGCCGTATTTACATGGCTAAAAAAAACAGAGTCTGGGACTGTTGAAATTGACCTTGATGCAACGCAAAAATACGCTGCAGACATTTTAAAAGTGCAAGGAAAAGGAGGCACGCGTATGGGAGGCCTTGTTGGCTCTGGTACTCTGGGTGAGAACAGCTACCTAAGTTCTGAGCAACGCCTTTCTTTACTACAAGCCCTTTCAAGTGTTGCTAAAGAATACAATGTGCCATTGATCAGTGGCGCAGCAGCAGAAACAAAAGAAGAGCTTGCCAAAATCGTTACAGAGCTCGCGACTGTTGGCGTAGATACCGTAATGGTGATGCCACCCAAAACAAAAGAGTCACCTTCTGATGAAGAAATGTATGAGTACTATGCACTTTCTGCAACAGCTGCAAAAGAGGCCGGCATAACAATAATGCCTTATAACAACCCTGACGCCGCTGGCTATCATGCGCTATCAACTGATCTTCTTACTAGACTTGCTGCTTTACCTGAAGTAACAGCGCTTAAAATATCTACTATAGATGTATCAGTTATTGAAACCATGATGCTAGAAAATAAAGACTTAAAAGTACTAGCTGGTGTAGATACCGTAACTGTACATGCAGGCCTTGCTGGCGCATGCGGTGGAATCACAGGTGTTGGTTGTATATTTCCAAAAGCAAGTGTCACTATGCAAGAGCACGTAAATAAGGGCGAATGGGCTGAGGCAAATAAAATATCTCAAGCTATGAACTCTATATCTTACCTTGATGCACAGCCGCTACTTCTAGAGTATCTGAAGTATGCTTTTGGCATTCATCACAGTGATACAACTGGGGGCCTTCGTACCTTTGGTAAAAAACTAACTCAACAGCAGATTGATGATGTTCACACACGCTATATCAAAGCAAAAGAAAGACTTGAGACTCTGGGTTTAATAGACTGATTACTTCAAAAGTTGACAAAAAAGCTCCGTTATTACGGAGTTTTTTGTCTCTAGAGTTTGACAATTTGATACTCGCTCTACTCGTTAATTAACGATGTATGGCTCTTGAACACTTGCACATGTATCAAGTATATATTGCACAATACGAAGAATACTTAAACGAGGTTTATCAGATTTTGTCTCATCAGGGAATCGTGTTTCACCATCATACAACGCATTAATAACCAGTCCTTTTTCATTTAAGCCATCAGCGGCAGCAAAAGCAACCTTTGACGACGGGTACTCTAATACCGTAACAAGACTTCTGTAGCTTGATGTCCATGTTAGAATGCTGGTATTATTTTTACCATATTCTGTATCTGCAAAATTTTGATCTACTCCTTGGCGCTCCAAACCTGCCGGGAATGCATAAAGACTGCTGTTTAACTGCCAATACCAATCCATATTCCTCCCCGTTACAGGGAACTCTTTATTTTGACTGTTAAAAATTCGAAGCGATAAATTGAGGCTATCATACAGTTTAATAACCTCTTCCATATATATGCTATTAGTGACTTATGCAACCTACATGAGCAATTTAAACACGGCGATTGGTGCATGGGGAATGACGTTACCCGTTTTATTTTATTTTTTAAATAGTATACGGCCTGGCTTTATCTTTTCCATCATGTATTTGTTCATATACACTTGGATTTTAGTCGGTGTTTATAATATACAAAGTATAAAACCATTAGCGAACTTTGTTTTAGCGTACCTTATTGTATGGGGGATCGCGCACGTTTATGAAAAAAACCGCCTAAAAAATCAAGCTCAGTTGACTGAGTTAGCTTTAAAAGATCCATTAACCAATGCAAACAACTTACTGGCATTGCGGCATGATTTTGAGCAACGAACGAAAGCTGAAAAAGATGTTGGTTTAGCCATGCTAGACATAGACTTTTTTAAAAAAGTTAATGATACCTACGGGCATGATATTGGGGATGATATATTGATGCAACTGGTAGAGCTTTTTCAGCAAAAAGTATCTGAGAAAGATGTTTATCGTACAGGCGGCGAAGAGTTTGTATTATTATTTGATGCCAGTGAAGATGAAGCGTTAAAAGTGTTAAAAGAAATATGTACAGAAACAGAGCATAAGACATTTAACTGTTCCAATGGAAATAATATAAATGTAACTCTTAGTTGCGGGTTTATTCATTTTTCTGCTACAGCGCTACAAGAACCTAATAGTCTCTCTAAAATGTTAAAAACAGCCGATCAATTGTTATATCACGCAAAAGAGCAAGGGCGAAATCAAATAATCACAAGAGAAAATTAAATAAATGTGCCTGTCCTGTTTCTCATGTTCCTGTTGTAATAATGACTATTGATATTGGGGCAAGAATATAAATATCAAATTACTCGAAAATGACCTTTCGCTATGATGCTTTGCTAAGCGGACTAAAATTCTCCACTAAATCAAACAAGGCAGCCACTTTAATTATTTAAAGTACATTGAACAATTAAGTTTTTGATTGCTAGAATACCAACCTATTTTTTTATCAAGAGATACAATGGCAAATTTCAATACTCATCTAAATACTGCCGTCATCGTCACCGGTTTAGGTTCAGCCGCTTTATTATCTGCAGGCCATGTTGATTTAAGCGGCGCACTTTGGTTATGGTTTTTAGGTTCTATTGGCGGCTTATTACCCGACATAGATTCAGATAACTCCACATCACTCGATACTATTTTTAACTTATTCGCACTCAGCGCTGTATTACTGGTGCTGCATTACATAACAACCGAGCTCATTATTACAATTAGCTTTGTTGAATTAATAGTAGTGCCGTTATTAGTGTACGGATTTATGAAATACATAATTAGACCCATTTTTGAACGGATCACAGTGCATAGAGGTAGTTGCCACTCTTTACTATTTTTAGTGCTATGCGCATTATTAACAACGCAAGTAACATGGAAGCTTAATGACCAATCAACAGCTCAGGCAGCCACTTTTGCCTGGTTAGCGGGCGGTTTTATTTTATTTGGCGGGTTAATTCATTTATTACTGGATGAAGTTTACAGTGTCGATTTAAATAATGTCACCATTAAACGCTCTTTTGGCACTGCGCTAAAAATAGCCGACTTCGATAATAAATTAATTACGTTGGCATCAATAGTTGCCATTGCAGGTTTAATCTATATTGCGCCCCCTACCAAGCAAACAATCATTGCGTTAAGTGACTCAGGGCGCGAGCACACTTTGTTAATGATGTTAACCAAACAACAATTCTTCCCTAAAAGCATCGTCATAACATGCTCTTACGCACTTACTTCTTATTGAACCCTTACTTTTCGTATGCTGTTTTACCA